>JACMMZ010000149.1 GCA_014378775.1 Pseudobdellovibrionaceae bacterium | reverse complement strand
TCATCTTTGAGAACTTTGATCAGTTTTTTTAATGGTTTATGATCTTCTAAGATCATATTGAGAATGTCGAAATCGACTTCATTTTTTTTAACAGCGGGAGTTTGAGTTTGTTGTTGTTTCATATTTTTTTCCTTTGTTATAAGTTACGAAAGATTATTTAAGCAAGATTTTGGCCTTTATCATTAAGCATTCATATAAGCTTTGAATAAATATTCGTGGAAATTTTCCATATTATCCGTGTGGAAAAAGGTGCCAGAGGATATTTTATTTGGTAGATTAAAAGCATGGAAGAGTTAGAAAAGAAATTTAAATGTCCCTTTTGCCTGGAAAAGATCTCTATGTTGTTAGATTTATCGCAAGACGGCGAACAAAGTTACATCGAAGATTGCGAAGTCTGTTGTAACCCCATCCAGATCAGTTATTCAGCCTATGAAGGTAAAATAAAAGGTTTTTTGGCAGATAAGTCTTCAGGATTTTAAACTCAAGCTTAAAAGCAAAACCGCCCGTAAAGTCCACGTTATAGTCCGAATCCAATTGGTTTGCAGCAAATGCGAAATAGCTTGAGGATTAAACCCTAAAGCCAATTGATTATGGGCGGGAATGCTAAAGACAAGTGTCGAAATCCAAATAACACAAAGTCCTACAAAATTGAAAGTAAAAGGCGAAGTCCAATTATTTTGAAGCGTCAGATAAATTCCCGTGAAGACTTCGATCAGCATCATGGGACCCACAATGTATGTGATTTGGGTGCTGTGAAAGTGCTGGTAGTCTTTGAATTTTTCAAGCTGGATGAACTGATAACTGGGGTAATGTAATAATTGTATGACCCAAATCAAGCCCGTCATAAATAGTGTTGATCCCAAGTGCACCGTAAAAATAAGGGGATACCAATTAGTCATGAATTTGCAGCTGATAAGATAATTCAGTTTTCACTGAATTCAAAATAAATCCTGATTCAAATGCTTTTTTAATCAAAAGCTCCGCTTTTTCCGGCTGAGACGTCTGATGTATTTTAACGTCGAAGTGACATTTTTGCATGGTCACTTTCTTCGAATCATTCATGGCAACCGTTAACTGAGTTTCAACTTTTATATCTGAAAATTGAAGCTTCGAGTTTTCAGCATACACTTTAAATGTCGCCACTAAACAATTCGTTAAGGCTTGAGCAAATAGATCCTCTGGACTAAATCCACCGCCGGGACCACCGAATTCCGACGGCACAGCGCACTTGGCTTGATGCCCGTAGGATTCAATCGACCATATTTTTTGTATACCAGAAGGGGACTGAGATTGAGCTTTAAATTCCAATGGAAGTTTCATTTTTTCCTCTTTGGTTGAATGTCACAGTAGGGACTGTCTTGGCAATCGGCCTTGTTTTTTTTCGGAAGGAACGGTCGTACAGTGGCAAACACCACGTACCCCGCATCCATCATTAGTCGAATGGGTTTCACGCCAGACAAATCATAAAGCCAGCGGTATTTTGGAAGCAATTTCCAAATGGCGATAAAAGATTCCATCTTGGTCAGGATTTTTCCGTCGCCGGATTTAGCATGCATCACTTTATGGGCTTGATAAGGATCAATCCCCTCAGCTTTTGGGTTAAATGAATCAGATGTAATATCCACAAATCTGATTTGATCGCTCCCGGCTTGTTTTTTGTAATGGTTGATCTCAGCGGAACAAAGTACACAAAGTTCATCATAGTAAACCGTTAGTTGATTCATTTGATTCCCGTTACACACTTGGCCAAAAAGCCTAACTGAGTTTCAATGTGATTAAATTTATATTTCTTCATGATCTGATCTACCGGCTTTCGTGTGTAATCTTTGAAAAAAGGTTCATGGAAATCCACGGGGAATTGATCCAGGGCCCAGTTAAATTCGGGATCATCATTATATTGAAGCGAATCAACGCAGCCAAACAGACCCTGAGGTTTTAAAATACGATGCGCTTCATGAGTCATCTCTAAACGAATAGCCGATGGTAATTCATGAAATAAAAAACATGAAAAAACGGCATCAAAGGATGCGGATTTAAAATCGGTTTTTTCACCAGCACCCTGGGTGTAATTAACTCGTTTAAAATTTTTCAAATTTTCTTGCGCCAGTTTTAAATACTCATGACTTAAGTCTAAACACGTGATTTGGGCTTTGGGAAAAGCCAAAGCCACATACTTGGTTAAGCTTCCGGTTCCGCTGCCTATTTCTAAAAATTTCAAACCTTCTCCGTCTGAATCCTTAAAATGTTTTTTCATTTGCGGGATAATCATCCGTCTCATCGCACCAGCTGCACCGGAAAATAAAATTTCAACTTGATGCTCGTACAACTGAGCCGAAGCTTCGCCAAGATAGCCGTCGGTTTGGAAATGAAAATTGCGGCGGTAATACGCTGGTAATTCTTTAAGTAAATCAGTTTGCGTTTTATCAAATTTTTTAGATTCATTTTTTCTACGGCGCAAGGCCGATCTGACGGCATCAACATAAACAAAGGGAATCCGTGCCGCATGAGATATCAGATTCTCTGGTTTTAACACGCTAATCGGGTAGTCACCATGAGCAATATTTTCTGCGTCCTGACGAAGTAGTTTTTCAATTTTGGGCTGCGCAATTTTCATGTGTTCGGATAAATCAATTTTTTTATTTTTCTTAGGATCTGAAAAAATC
>JACMMZ010000148.1 GCA_014378775.1 Pseudobdellovibrionaceae bacterium | reverse complement strand
GCCAAAGTTAAAAACCTTTCCGAATACGGAACCTGGAAACAGAACTGTAAAGCGATGAAGGGCGGATCTAGCCAAACGGCTGCAAATTGCCATCCTAATTCAATAAATCGAGCATTAAGTTCCGATCCGCAGTAAGCTTAAGCGTGTGGTGGTAGAAAATGACCTCAGCCTTTGATAACAATAATAAAAAGAAAAGTAACCAAGCCGGATTTATTGCCGCTGAATTTTTATTTTCATTTATTTTAGTTATCAGTTGTGGAATGGTGGTTTTTGCCCTGACATTTTCTTTGATGACAATCGAAGTGGCGCAATACATCACGTGGTCATCAGCCCGTGCCTACTCGGCCGGAAATATATCTAAAGGCGACAGCGAGCAGGCCGGACGGACAAAATTTAATAATTTAAAAGCGGCCTTTCCTTTATTGTCAGGATCGGCTGGTGAATGGTTTGAGTTATCATCACCCACTGTTGGAAAAAATGCTGGTACTGCTAGCGGCATGACCATTCCTGATCCTTCTAATCGTATGGGCGAAGAAACTCGCCATCCCTGGGCTGGATTTAGTTCTACTTTAGAATTGAAATTATTTAAATCCTTAAAGTTACCTTTTTTAGGTCCTATTACAAATGACGAATCCCTGTTTAAATTTCCGTTACATGCGTTCATTTTGCGAAACCCGTCTCAAGGGGAATGCATTCAGTTTTTCGAAGACCGTATGAGCGCTATTCGTAATTTAGATGATTTTAAAAGTTTACCTAGCGGCGGAACCTACATTCCCCACGAGGATAACGGATGTTAAAATTAAATTTTAAGACCACAAATAAAAAAAACAATAAAGGTATGGCCTTAATTGAAGCCCTTCCCGTCTTGTTTATGGTTATTTTAGTGTTTAATTTTTCGCTCGGATTTTTCGGCGCAATTCATTCTGGGATTCTCAATTCGATTGGGTCTTATAATTATACTTTAGAAACATTTCGCTTTCGATCGAACTTGATGTATTTCCGACCCGGCGCGGGCCCGTCTCATTACGCTAAATCTATGAACCGCGTGCACGGAGTTATTGGCGACGGCTATGCAAAAAAAGACACGCAAAAAGGAAAATGGCCCGCTACTGTCCGAAGTATTTCGGTTTCCGGGATCGACAAATTAGAATCAAAATATCTTGCAGATGCTGAACATAACAAAGCTAACAAGACTTCGGTCTGGCGGGCCATTGCTGGCTATACGGCCAGTTCTGAAGACGATGCCCCGATTACCCCAGAAATATGGGTCAAGACCGTTTATGGAATCTGTTTAAATGCCGAATGTAAGAAGGTAAATTAAGTTATTTTCTTTATTAAAGTAATCGAGGTTTTTCATGGGATCCAATGAATCAAGAAATTTATGGATATCTTTAGGTGCAGGAATTTTTGCGACATTCATGCTTTATTCTTACACGCAGGAAAAAAAATCTGAAATGGATAAAACTTTAGGCGACAAAGTTCGTGTGGTCGTCGCCAAAGAAGATATTTTAGATATGGAAACCATCTTTGAAACTAAATTAGAAATTAAAGAAAAATTAAAAGACGAAGTCGAACCCGATGCTTTTCGTGATATCGGTGATGTCTTAGGTACAGTGTCAGCTATTTCGATTAAAAAAGGCCAAACACTCACCAAGAATAAAGTTTTAGAACCGGGACCGGAAACGGGAATGGCGATTCAAGTTGCGCCAGGTATGCGTGCCGTTACCATTCCCGTAGATGAAACGCGGGCTAACGCTAAACTTATTCGTCCCGGTGACCGAGTGGATATTTTCGCCGTCGTTGATTCAGGTAAGGGCGCAAATCAAGTGAAACAAGTTATTCTCTACAAACAAAACGTTGTTATCCTGGCGACGGGACTTAACGTGAACAATAATCTGCCTCGCACTATTGAAAAAGATCCTTCGGGGAAAAACTTTGTTCAAAATACTTTAACTGGTGACACGAAATACAATACGATTACCGTTGAAGCCGGGGCCGCTGAAGCGCAAGATCTCTTGGCTTTGGTCTCGTCAAACCCGGGAAGTTTGTATTTTCTATTACGTAATCCCAACGATAAGGCTTTAGCCCGGGAGCGAATTCCAGCTTCAACCTCGGATTCGGTCTTGCAGAAGATGACCTCTCCTTACGGCCAGTCCAGTGGATTTCCTAATCAAAATCAGCCAAACTATAATGGTGGACAAACTAAACCGGCAAACTAAGCTTGAACGTCATCATTATCTATTCGTAATTATAGTTCTATTTTTATTTTTTCAAACGCAAATTTTTGGAAAAGTTCTCGCCCAAACTGAAGCGCCGGTAGTCGCTCCGTCGGCACCAGCTCAAGTTTTAGCTGCACCTGAAGAGGAAATCACTGTTCCTGAAAATGATAAAGAGCCACTATTTCTTTTAGACGGAGCTTTGCCAAATAAAAAGCGGATCCGTCGAAGTTTATCTTTGATCAAGGGTGTAAAAGTAGACGAGGAAATTTTAATTCCCTCTTTACCTTTGAAAGTCCTTCCGATCGGACAGGATCTTATTTCAATCGTAAGAATTAAAAATTCCGATATTTTCCGCATTGAACCGCTTAAAGCCGGAAGCGGTATTGTTACTTTACACAATAAAAAAACGGGACAAATCTATTCAGAGTTGCATATCGACGTGCGCGAGTCTTATGTCGACAAAGCTATTCGTGAATTAAAAGCTCTGATGTCTGACATTGAGGGCTTAGAATACAAAGTTTTAAACGGTGGAGTTTTGATCGATGGTTATGTAATGCTTCCGCAAGATTTATTTCGCGTGAGTAACGTCGTATTCACCTATGCAGGTTCTACTGGGGAGATCTCGACGCCTACGGGATCTTTTAAGGTGAGCTCGTTAGTGGTATTAAGTCCGATCGCACGTAAGCGCATCATCGAATATATTTCACGCGAAGTAAATAATCCCGAAGTCACTGTCACCAGCATCGGCGATTATATTAAACTGGAAGGTTCCGTGAACAGTGAGGACGAGAAAAAAAGAATTGCTGATTTAGTTGCAATATATCTTCCGACATACATTACTGAAGAAAATTTAGGTGGAATAAAAAATGTTAAGATTACGCCACGAAAACCGGGCAATAATGCCGCCGATTTTATTTTGAATTTGATCACCGTTCGAAAACAAGAAGACAAAGAAGAGCCACCTCCGAAAATGATTCAAGTGGTATTTCATTTTGTAGAATTCAGTGAACGATATTTAAAATCGTTTAAATTTGATTTTTCACCGGTGGTTTCAACCGGAGCAGCGATGCAGCTCAACGCCTCACAACAAAGCGGCGGACAAAATAGTATCGATTCGATCGCCGGTTTGGTGAGTAATCTTCTTCCCAAAATCAGCTGGGCAAAAACGCACGGATTTTTGCGAGTTTTAGATACGGCTTCAATACTCACTCAAGACGATAAAGAAGGAAAACTCGAGCGCGGTGCCAGCGCGACTTCCGCGCCAGCCACGGCAGCCGCACCGGGTTCCAGCGCTAGCGCGACGACAAATATTGTGGTTACACCCAAGATCTCTCAGCCTCGTGCAGGATTAATCAGTTTAGTTCTATCCGTATCCAACACCCCGGGCGGCGGATCAATTAATTCGACGACCAAAGTGACAACGAACATCACAGTTCGTGATCGCCAAAGTGCAGCGTTTGGTGGAATCATTAGTAAAGCGACGAACAATGATTACGGAGTTCCAGCAGACAAGAATGCACTTTTCACGCTAAATGCATCAAAAAGCTATACTAAAAATTCGGGAAATTTTGTGGTGTTTGTGACTCCGATAATAAAGACTTCGGCCAGCGCTGGCGTAGAACAAATTAAGAAAAAATTTAGACTAAAAGAATAGTCGATAGGATATTAATTATGGCATTGAATCCAAATTGTAGTTTAATTGCAGTCGTCGGCGGAAAAGGCGGAGTGGGTAAATCCATCTTCGCGGCCAACTTGACCGCGGCCATGACGGCGGAACTTCGTGTTCCCGTTCTTTTAATTGATTGCGATACAAAAAGTGCCGGGGATCAAAATATCATCACCGGATTAAAGCCAGTTAAAACTTTACGCGAACTTTCTAATGCGACTACGACTTTAGCTTCGACTCCGTTACAGCAATTGGTAGCTCAGCACCCTTCTGGATTTTCTTATTTAGGCGCAGTTCGCGGGCCGGATGAAATTCTAGCAATCAGTTCGGAAAATCTATCAAAAATTATTGAATTTTTCTCGCGCAGTTTTAAATTTATCATTGTGGACTGCGGAAACGATCTAGGACCGATCCAATATTCAATTTTACAAGACGCTACGGCGATTACAATTGTCACAACGCCTGAAATTTTAGTGGTTCAACAGACTCAGCGTTTAATTAATGAACTGTTAACGAATACCTATCCCAAAGAAATGTTTCAATTAGTCATTAATAAATTCGGATCGAATGGATTACAGCCGCAAGTGATTGCTCAGCATCTTGGGGTGATTCCGATTGGCGTCATTCCTTCGGATGAAAATACGGCCATGGCTTCATTGGTTCAATCTAAGCCTTTTGTGGTTACAAATCCGAAAAGTCCAATTTCTGCCGCCTATTTTGATTTTGTCCGAAAATTAAGTAGTGGACCACTTCAAAAATTAAAATCGTTACAAAAACCAAAGCCCGCGATAGCCGGAAGTGCTTCAACCGAAGTTGTGGCTTCCAACGGAAATCCCAATGGTTATGATAATTACACGCTGATGAAGCTTCGAGTTCATTCAGAATTGATTCGAACCATTGATCTTAAAAAGATTTTAGCGGAAGCCAACAATAGCGAAAGTAAAGAAAAAGAAGTTCGCGCCAAAACTCAGCGCGATATCAGCGTTATTGTCGATAAAGAAGCGCCTGATTTTGCTCGCGAAGACCGACAAAGATTAGTGAAAGAAGTTTTAGAAGAGGCTTTAGGGTTAGGTCCCTTAGAAGACATGTTAGCCGATCCATCTATTACTGAAATCATGGTGAACGGGGCTGGAAAAATTTTCGTGGAAAAAGCCGGACGAGTTCAGCTCAGCGGAATTAAATTTACTTCTAACGATCACCTTCGACGAATTATTGAAAGAATCGTGACGCCGTTAGGCCGACAAATAAATAACGCCACTCCGTATGTGGATGCGCGTTTAAAAGATGGAAGTCGAGTCAATGCGGTGATTGAACCCCTGGCTATTGATGGACCGGCTTTGACGATTCGTAAATTTAAAAAAGGCGGGATCAGCCCGCAGAAATATATTGATTACGGAAGTGCTACGACTAACATGCTAGATTTTTTACGTATCTCGGTTGAATACGGTTATAACGTTGTCATCAGTGGCGGTACCGGTTCAGGTAAAACATCTTTATTGAATATGATTTCTCAATTTATTCCTTCACACGAGCGTGTAATCACGGTGGAAGATGCCGCCGAATTACAAATGATGCAAGAGCACGTCGTGCGTTTAGAAACGCGCCCTCCGTCGATGGAGGGAACGAACGCCGTGACTATTCGAGACCTGATCAAAAATGCCCTTCGTATGCGGCCAGATCGTATTGTCGTAGGTGAAACACGAGACGGCGCAGCGCTTGACATGTTGCAGGCCATGAATACCGGTCATGATGGATCGATGACCACCACACACGCCAATTCCCCTCGGGAATGCGTGGCGCGTTTGGAAACATTAGTCATGATGTCCGGATTAGAATTACCATTAAGAGCCATCCGCGAACAAATTGCCGGAGCGGTTGATTTAATCGTGCAGATTGTTCGTTTGTCTGATGGAAGTCGTAAAATTATCAGCATCACCGAAGTGGTCGGTATGCAAGGTGACGTCATTAGCTTAGCCGAAATTTTTCGCTATAAAGAAACGGGTTACGATAAAAATAGAAAAAGTTTAGGACAATTCCAAGCTACCGGAACAGTGCCTTCGTTTGTTCAAGAGATCAAAGACAAAGGTGGTCATGTGTCGATGGAAATTTTTTCCAACGAAGTCCCTAAGGCAACCGTGGCCGCGATAATTCCGCCTAAGAAGGTAGGTTAATGCTATGAGCATTTTCGGACACGAGTGGTTGGTCTTCCCGTTGTTTGGACTTTCAGTCTTTGTCGCCGTTTACATGTGGGCTGATAAAATTTTTACCCTGATGTATGCCAAAAGCGTTAGTAAACGTTCCCAAGTCATGCTGCACATGAAACTTTTAGGCCTTGAAGTTAATGAAAAAAAAGTGACTCGGGTTTTATTGTTATCGAGTTTCGGAGTTGGATTTTTATTTTTCTTTATTGCTTACCCCAGTGTGACCATGGGAAT
Source organism: Pseudobdellovibrionaceae bacterium (assembly GCA_014378775.1). GTDB lineage: Bacteria > Bdellovibrionota > Bdellovibrionia > Bdellovibrionales > Bdellovibrionaceae > Pseudobdellovibrio. The sequence goes on along the minus strand of JACMMZ010000148.1, from coordinate 821 downwards.
TTTCTTAGGTTTATCAGCAGGAATTGCCGGATTTCAACTTGTTCCAATTATTTATAAATCACTTTACGAAAAAAAATGCAGTCAGTTCACCGACCAAATGGTCGATGCGTTGACCATCATGGCTAACGGAATTAAATCGGGATCAAATCCCCAACAATCTATGCAAAGAGTCGTCGAAATTATGGCGAACCCGATCAAGGCCGAATTTGCACAGGTTATTGCGCAGACTCAATTTGGTGATAGTTTCGAAGATGCATTGACCGATCTGGGTGAGCGTATTCCCCGTCCCGATGTGCAAATGTTTGTGACATCGATCAATATTTTAAAAGAAACCGGCGGAAATATGGCCGAAACATTCACGACAATTGTGAGCACCATTCGAGAACGCCAAAAGCTTGAGAAAAAGATTTCAGCTATGACCGCTCAGGGCGTCACGCAAGGAGTTATCGTGACCTCGATTCCTTTTATTTTAGGTGCCGTTTTTTTCGCGGTTGATCCGGCTTACATGAAACCTATGTTCACGACCACCTTAGGTCTAGTCTTGCTAGGCGCAATGCTGGGACTGCAAATTTTAGGTGGAGTGATGATTAAAAAAATTGTTACAATTAAAGTGTAGAATACAGAGGATAGGCCAATATGAAATTAAAATTGTTAGCTGCGGTTGCACTGGTTTTTGTCAGCACGAAATCAATAGCCCTCGTCGATATGAATAACGCGGGTTACACGAATTCCTGGGTGGACTTGGAAGTTCCCGGAAATGGTTACGACATGCGAATTTTACGAGCCTACAAAAGTCGTACAATTTATAATGGAATGTTTGG
>JACMMZ010000147.1 GCA_014378775.1 Pseudobdellovibrionaceae bacterium | reverse complement strand
GGTGCTTTAGATTCAACTTTAACAAAAACTACATTTTCTCAGTGGGGTCCGGAATTAGATATCACGGCTCCGGGTGCCGGCGTGTTGTCTTCAGTTCCAATGCAATCAGGTCGTGATTCGTTGGTTTACTTAATGATCGATGGACAAAAAACGAAAATTAAATCGGTTTCTTTTGCAGGAACAAAAGAAATTACGACTCCAAAAATCGGAAGCCTAGTTTATGCCGGTCTTGGTAAGACAGATGATTTCGCCAAAGTAAACGTTGCTGGAAAATTTGCTTTAATCAGCCGAGGTGAAATTACTTTTGCAGACAAAGTTAAAAATGCTCAAGCAGCGAAAGCTTCTGGAGTTGTGATTTTTAACAACACTTTGGGTTTATCTCAAGGGACTTTATCAGAAGACGGTAAAACTGAAATTGATTACACGGTTGTCATGATTGAACAAATTGAAGGACAAAAGCTAATCGCGTTACTGAACTCAGGCAAAGTAGCAAGCACTGAAGTTTCAACTGTTAAGACCAACTATGCTTTATTTGATGGAACTTCGATGGCCACTCCTCACGTAGCCGGCGTTGCTGCTTTAGTGATTTCGACTTACAAATTAAAGCACGGTGGAAAAACTTTGAAACCTTCAGAAGTCAGAGCGTTGTTGTCTCAAACCGCACAGGCTTTGGGTCCAAACCAAGACAACAAATACGGTGCAGGTATTGTACAAGCTGACCGCGCCGTGGCCGCTGCGGCCAAATAGTTTAAGATAATTCAATTCCGATAAAGGGCCCTGATCAAGGGTCCTTTTTTTATACAAAATATGAGGGGCATATGAACGTATTTAAAATAGTTTCAGCGACATTGATGACTTTACTTATCGGATTTGGCGTTTCAGCCAAAGATCGTTACGTAGTAATTTATAAAAGCTCTCAAGGCTACTCGGCGATGAATACTTTTATGAAATTAGAATCATCTCATAATTGGAATATGAAAAAATCTCTGCCATTTATCAACGGAATGATTTTCGAAAGTTCCGATGCTGCTTCAATGGAAAGATTGAAAAGTCATCCTGAAGTTGCGTTAGTCGAAAAAGAAAAAATCTACGCTCTACCAAAACCAGTTCGGGGCGCGAAGATCAAGCTGAGTAAAAATTCGATAAAAACAATTTCGGTGGCTGGTGATCCTGCTTTATTCGCCGCTGGGGAAAAAACTCCTTGGGGAATAAAAGCGGTCAAAGCGCCTGAGGCTTGGAAAGTGGCTCACGATTCTGGATCGAAAGCGCGCGTCATGATTCTCGATACGGGAGTAGATATGAATCATCCTGCGATCGCATCAAACTTTGAAAAAGGTCTTAACTTCTCTGGATTTTTGGGAACAAACTCTGATGTGACTGACGAAATCGGGCACGGAACTCACTGCTCTGGTACAGCACTTGGACTTTACAATGACGTCACTGGATTTTCGGGCGTCGCCCCGCAGGCTAAGTTATTAATGGGAAAAGTTTGTGATACCATGGGGTGCAGTTCGGCTGCGATCGCGGAAGGAATCAACTGGGGTATTCAAGAAAAAGTAGATGTGATCAGTATGTCTCTCGGTGGAAAATCAGCTTCAGAGGCCGAAAAATTAGCGATCATTGCTGCTGAAAATGCCGGGGTATTTGTTGCCGCGGCTTCCGGTAATGAAGCTGTAACTGAACCAGACGGAACAATCACCACTCCTGGAGTAAGCTTCCCTGCGGCCCTTCCCACAGTTTTTGCCGTGGGCGCCATCGACATAAAATTAATTAAATCAAAATTTTCTAACTGGGGTCCCGAATTGGCGATAGTGGCGCCGGGATCTGAAGTTTTATCTTCTATACCCGTCGGAAGTGGTCGTGAAGCTTTGGTCGATATCGTAATCAACGGTCAAAAAATGCATGTTAAAAGTTCTGCTTTTATTGGTTCAGGTGATATCGCCGTTCCATTGACCGGTTTATTTATAAACTCCGGCTTAGGTAAGGCTGGTGATTTTACTGCTGATGTAGCCGGTAAGATAGCGTTGATCAGCCGCGGAGAAATTTCATTCAGTGAAAAAATAAAAAATGCCATAGCGGCAAAGGCCATCGGCGCTATTGTTTATAATAACGAAGCGGGATTAATCAGTGGAACTTTGGTTGCTCAAGGAGAACCTGACATCAACTTTCCGGCGATGATGATCGAACAAGCCGAAGGATTAAAAATTATTGAGAACCTCAATCTTAAAATTGATGTGGCGACTGAAATGATGACTCTTAAAACGGATTATGCAGCTTGGGATGGAACGTCGATGGCGACTCCTCACGTTGCCGGTGTGGCCGCTTTAGTTATTTCAGCTTACAAAGCTTCTCATGCGGGAAAATCTTTAACTCCTGCGGCCTTAGGAGCTTTGCTTAAAGCCAGCGCTATGCCATTAATTCCGAATGACAACCATGAATACGGGTCAGGATTGATTCAAGCGGATGCTGCGGTATCTGCGGCCTTGGCGGCGCCTTAGGTCTTGCACCTTTGGTGAATCGTTTTTCAATTTAGATAGTGATTTGTTGCTGAAAACTGAATTCCTTTGGAATTCAGTTTTTTTTTAGAAGCTGTAGGAAAGATTGATGGTGGTGCTTTGGGAGTCGACTTTTTTGTAGTAATTTTTGATGTCATCAAACGATGAACCGAGCGCATCGAATTTGATTTGGTTGTATTGATCGATTTGGTACTGAACACCGAGTGATAATGCGCTTGTTAAATGAAATGCTAAACCGGCTTGATAACCTGGGCCTTTGTACGTGACATCAGATCCCGGTTTTTTAATTTTTGCTTCATTCATTAATAAATAGCCTAAATAAATTTTGAAAGTGTTGGTGCTGATTCCAAATTGAACGGCGGCCGACTGTTCGGTGAAATCTTGTTCTACTTCGGTGCTGGATCCGCCGCTGGTAGCTTTGCCTTTTCCGGATACGTAAGATCCGGCTATATCTAGACTGACGCCTGATGCGGAAAGAAAACCAAGTTTTAAACCGAAGACAGGATTTGAAGCCTTAAATTCGGATGCGCTGTCTAAATTATCTGTCAGTTTGATCGTTTGCATTTTATAACCCACGCTCGGAGCTAGAATAAAAGCGCCGTAAGAATGCTGTGCGGTTAAAGTGAGAGCGAAAAAGAACACAAGATTTTTTAATATATTTTGAAACATAATTAATATTAATAAAACCTTCATGAGAAGGATAGCTAAAACCCTTTACCAGTAAGGAATCTAGACAAAAGCAGCTGATACGCCGTATTAAAGAAACTACTTCGGGCTAGTCTGTAATTTTTCTAATCAATCAGGCTCGATCTTGTGGCTTTAAATTCCGAATCCGATTGCGACGACGTTTTGGATTTCATTTTTTTCCATATTATTCACATCTTTAATCACTACTGTGCTGCCAACGCTGACATTCATTTTTCCAATATGTAATCCAAAAGCGGCACCTAAATACGGAGAGTATTCGACCGGTTTTTCGGTGGTCGTAGTTATACCAGTACTGGTTACTTCTTCTTTGGATTTTTTAGCCTGGCCACCAAAACGAACCGAGAAATTAAAAATATTACTCAGTTTAAAAAGTGTTCGTCCACCCAACTTTAATTTTTCATCAGTCGATTTGATTTTTTCCGGTGCGGTTTGAAATGTTTCGGTTCCTGTACTTTGCGTGTACTCGATTTCTGCAGAAAGAATATCCACTCCACCCGTCAGACGCACGCCGTACATAGTTTGAGTGACGGTGTGGGGGCGAGGGGTCGAACGGTAAACCGTTTCAAATCCTAATAGCGGTTGAATGGTGTAAGTCATATCTTTGTCTCGTGCAAGCTGTGCCTGTGCGAAAATTCCCGCAAATAAAACCAGGCCAATGATTAGATATTTTTGATTCGGAATTAAGTTCATACTAAGCTCCTTGTAAGGTGTTATCATTTCAACGATTATTAAAATACATATTGATTCGTGACACTTGGTTTTCAAACTGCTTGGGATCGCATTCATGCTCATCGAGAATTTCTGCCGGGGCTCCGAAGTGATTGATTTTTAATTGAATCAAAGTCATAGCGAAAGGGTACTGTTGTCCTTTCCCAATGTCTTTTAGAATTTTCTTTCCGTAGGCGTATTCAATTGGTATCCATTCTGATTCGTTCATTTCGTTTCCTGATTTTACACCATCACTCACGAGCTGATTCCCGAGGATATTTGAAGTGCCCGAATTGATTTTTAGCTCTTTAATCATTCTATAACTTGGAATAGGAGCTCCGCCCCAGGTGTTTGCTGCAGCGACGTAATCGTTTGGCGTACGAACTTCTTTGTAAAGGCCGATAATTAAATTTTTCAGGTACGAATCAAAGTGAGTTGTTTGATTTATTTTTTTCACAAGCGCAGCAGCTTCTTTTTTGTAACCAAGTCTAGTATAAGCTGCAGCTGCGAAAACGAGTGGAGCCGAATTCGACGGATCTTCAAATATGACTTCTTGAAATAGATCGAAAGCTTTTCTAGGATCGCTATTTTGAAATCGGAGGTTTCCTTCGATCGCTTGCGCGTGGGCTAAAGCTAAAAAAAATTTTCCTGAGGTCGAAGTTTCATTTATGGCTGCTAAGTCGACGGCGGCTGATTTTTCATAATACCAGGAACCTACGATGGGATCTAATTTCTGCCGAATTTCTTCGAGGTAATTTGATGATGGAGGGTATTGTAAAAAAAGATATTCGGCGCAATCTTTTTTTACTGTCAATGGCGGTAAAGTATTACTTTGGTTGGCTAATTTATTTAACGGCTTATTGCCTGGCTGCGCCGATTTTTTAATTTCGTTTGACGGTTCTCTTCGAATGACGGAATTTTCGGATTGAGGTGCATTTTGTTTCAACAAATAAAGCATGAACGCGACCAATATAAAGAGTCCGACACTCAGTTTTTTCATCAGAAGTAATACATCAAATAAAATTGAGCGGTGAATCCACTTAAGGTAGTTTCGGTATCCGAACTATTC
>JACMMZ010000146.1 GCA_014378775.1 Pseudobdellovibrionaceae bacterium | reverse complement strand
TTTAAAACTTTAAAAACATGCTCAAGGCTGACGTAATCAAGTAACTTGGCCCATTTATTCTTAATTATTATTTTTTGGGAAAGCTCGTGAAAATTGTTAATGTAATAATGCAGAGGATCGTTGAAAATCTTCATTTTTTTAGAAAGTTCATTTTTTAAATTTTTAAACTGGGTCGGACTTAAATGATCAATTGTTTTGGTACCAATCAATTTTGCACCAATCGCTAAAATTTCTGGCGACTGCAATTGGGATGTCCAAAAAGCATCGGTGATCCGAGTCTGAGGAGTCACCGTTTTTAAATGTTTAGTCGTGAGAACCGAAAACCAAGTCTCAGTGGCTTGATAAGCATCAATTCCCAACTTGGAAAAACTTTTTGCAAGCTGAGACGTTTCAGTGATTTGATCATTGTAATTCATGACCAAAACAGGTCCGTCCGTTTTGAAGATGGTTAAGCCATTTCCATAACTGTGACTATCAAAAGGATTTTTCGAAACGTAAAATCCACGCCCGTGAAACTGGGGCTCGGACTTTAGAATGTAATCCATTTCTGTATCAAGAATTCCACCATTTTTATACTGTTCAACCTGATCGTCAATAGGTCCCCATTGATATAGATTTTCGATAGTTTCAAATTTCAGAGATCCTAATAATTGACCGTCTTTATTAAAAAGTTCTGATCCTTTAAGTGTATAATCATAAAGCTTCAGCTTTGCCGGAGTGAGGATATCAGAAATTTTAAGTTCTTTTTTACCTACAGTTAATTTTTCAAAAAGACTATGACATTGAAGCGTAGCTGGAGACCGCAGATTGAGATCTTGTTCTACGGGCGAAAGCGAGCAGCTTGTGAAAAAAAATAAAATAGAAATTAAAACTAACTTCTGCATAAAACTTATTCGGCCGGTGAAGCATACATCTCAACTCGACTTAAGCCGTAAACTATTAAATCGTCTCATGATGGGGCGCAATACCCCGCTGACCTCTCTGTTTTTTTAGTTACTTTGACTATTTTTCCAGAAAATGAAAAACCTACTCTCAAAGAAAATGAACTCTCTCAAAATAACAAAGGAAGCAGACTGATATGGATCAAAAACATTCAACACCGCCTCTGAAAGAAGCTCTTAAAATTATTCCCGATATTTTTGGAATGAGATTAAATGAACAACCCGCTTACACGGTTTTAGAAAAAGATGGCGATTTCGAAATTCGTCATTATGAAAAAACGATGTTAGCTCAGGTCACCGAATCGGGCCCTCGTCAATCAGCTTTGGAAAAGGGCTTTCAACGATTAGCTGATTATATTTTTGGTCAAAATACTAAAAATATTCATGACGAAGAATCTCATTCGGAAAAAATGGCTATGACGGCTCCGGTTTTCCATGAAGAGAAAGATGGAAATTGGCTGATTTCTTTTGTTCTTTCTTCGAAATACAATTTAACTAATGTGCCACGCCCTGAAGATTCGAATATCCAAATCGTTGAGAAAAACGCCAAAGACGTGGCCGTAGTGACTTATTCAGGAACAAACACGGAAGATAAAATGCAAGAATCTAAAACGCACCTTCAAACATGGATCACGGCTCGTAAAATAAAAATAATATCTGAATTTTATTTTGCACAATATGATCCCCCGTTTGCGATTGCGGTTTTGAAGCGCAATGAAGTCATGGTCAAAATTGAACTTCAGGGATAAGCTTAAGGCTTTAAATAATTACACATTTCCATCTGTTGATCATTACCGATCGCGCGTTCAAAAATTTTGATCGACAGAGTAGAAGATTGATTTTTATTCATTATAAACTGCAGAGTGTTTGCATATTCGTCTTGAGTTACATCCATCAGCAAATATTTCTTTAATGTGGTTTTTTTCTCGCCCACTTCGAAATAAGACAATTCTGGATAATCTAAGTTTGAAAAATAACTCATTTGCGAAGTGGTGCGAACATACAGCTTTTTTTCATTTAAAGGGCTTTGCAGAGTTTTATCCGGCGCCATGGTAAGTGACATAGCCTTGTTGAGTTGTTTCTCAGGTCCTTGAGCTCGAGCGTTAATATTTGTGGTGCGCCCCGCCTGAGTGGTGACGACGATCTGAATTTCTTGAGGGCATTTCGAAGGCGCTGTCCGGTAATAACTATCAACAAATTGATATTTTCCCGCAAAACTTTGCGGGATCTCGTTAACTCTGGTCTGCGACCAAGCCACTGACCCTAAAAAAATCGTTAACATTAAACCCAAATTTTTCACGACAAAACCTCCGGTAGTGATAGGACCACACGGTAGGTGCAATTCATTCACCGGTTAAGCTCGGCTTTAAGGCCTTAACTACTGCTCACTTCGACTTAAAAATCAACAGGAGCCGTGTTTTGTCACTGAAGTTGGATGTCTTTGGTTCTTTCTAAACGAGACATCATCTTATACAGGCTCGGTACAACCACTAAGGTAAAGGCGGTCGAGACGATCGATCCACCAATAATGGCCAGCCCCATCGGGGTTCGGGTCTCCTGACCAATACTATTACCAATAATAAGCGGAAAAGCGGCGAATATGGTCGCAGCCGATGTCATCAGAATCGGTCGAAGTCGAATTGAACAAGCCTGTAATAAAGCGGTGACGACATTTTTCTCGCCCGCTTCTCGTAAATTATTGGTGTATTCGACCATCATAATCGAATTCTTTTTTGATATACCCATCAAGACAATCACTCCGATAAAACTAAATAAATTAAGCGACACACCAGTCATCCATAAAATCAGAACGACTCCGGTTAGACTAAATGGTAAAGCCACTAAAACTATAATGGGATGGATAAAAGAATTAAACTGAATGGCTAAAATCATGTACGCCACGATCAGACCTAAAACCAAAGCAGTCGATAAACTTTTAAAACTCTCAGCTAACCCGGCAGCGGTTCCTTCAAGCTCCATTTTATATCCATCGGGTAAAACATCTTTCGCGATTTCTTTGGTTCGCGCGATAACTTCACTTTGGGAACGCCCAGGACCCAAACTTCCAAAGACCCCGATGACTCTTTGACGATTAAGGCGATTGATCGATTGAAAAGTTTTAATCTCTTCAAATTTCACCACTTGCGAAAGGGGAACCTGCAAACCAAAATTATTTCGGATCTGAATGCCTTCAATATCTTTCGGCGTTTTAATTTGATCATCAGGAATTTTTATTCGCACGTCGTACCTGCGCCCGCCTGAAGTAAATCGACTTTGTCGGGTGCCCGCGATGGTTGAATTCAAAAGTTTTCCTACCGCATCCACGCTGATTCCCCGCTCAGCCAAGGCTTTACGATCAGGAAGAATACGCATTTCGGGAAATCCACCTTTTAAATCCGTATCTAAATCCACCGCCATTTTTTCATTTTCTAAGCGCTTCATCATTTCCTGAGCTTTGGATTGAAGCACTTCAAGTTCGGGCCCACTGATGTTAAATGATAATGGATTTTGTCGTCCGGTGGTTAAATTTCGCGAAGAATTATCCCGCATGGAAAGACGAATCCCTTGAACTGGCTTTAGAGCTTCACGCAGTTGATCCATAATCTGTACGTGAGTCACTTTTCGTGATTCGCGTGAAACCAGTGAAATCGGAATCGTCACAGAATTCACAGAAGAACTGGGCCCTCCCGCACCAACGTTCACAAAAAATTTATCAACGAATTTATTTTTCTTCACGATGGCTTCCATTTCGATGGCTTTTTCCAAAGAGGCTTCAAGCGATGAACCCGGAGGAGTTTGCGCAGATAAAAATATTAAGTCCTGATCCTGCTGCGGAACAAATTCCTGTTTAACTTTTTGAACGAGAAACATAGACACAATGAAAAGCACGAATGAACCAAACACAATCACTTTGGAGTGGTTCATGGTTAAACTGATTAATTTTTTATACTTATCGGCGATCAATTCAAATCGATGATCTAACCAAGTTTCAAATCGAGATGTTTTCGGCGACGCCGCTAATAAAGCGGCCGCTCGCATCGGGGTGACGGTGATCGCTTCCAATAATGAAAGTAGTACCGCAGCTGACATGGTGACACCGAATTGGAAAAAAAACTTTCCAATCACTCCGTCCATAAAAATCACCGGTAAGAAAACGGCAACGACTGCCAAAGTAGCTGCCGTCGCCGCGGGAAGAACTTCCATTGCGCCATCGTAGGCCGCCTGATGAGCTGATTTTCCCATGCGGTGGTGACGCACAATATTTTCTAACAGCATAATCGCATCATCCACCACGATCGAAATCGCTAAGGTCAAAGCTAAAAGTGTAAATAGATTTAAGGTAAACCCGGAGAAATAAAGAACTAAAAAGGTTCCTAAAATTGATGTCGGAATTGAAAATAAAATATTCAAAGCCGCTTGCCAACTTCCCAAAAACAAAAAACAAATCAAAATAGTCACGATGGCTGCGCCCCACAACTTATGATAAGTCGTTTCTACGACGGCAGCCGTCGACGTGGAAAAATCAACATTGAGTTGAAGTTTATACCCTTCAGGCAAATTTGATTGAAGTTTTTCAATCTGAGCCCGGACCACTTTGGCCACTTCCACTTCGTTACTGCCACGAGCTTTTTCGATCGAAATTGCTACCGCTTCTTTACCATCGATACGAGACAACCTTCTGATATCACTTAAACCATCTTCAACTCGAGCCACGTCATTAATCCGGTACACACGGTCTTGGATCAGCTGCCCAGCGCGTTTCAAGATTTGCAAATTCCCAAAGGCTTCCGGTGTGGCGGCCTCTCCCATCCAGCGCGCCCGTATTTCTTGTTTTCCATTTGCTATATTTCCCGCAGCACTTTCCACATGCTGAGTCGAAATGGTTTCTAAAATATCTGATACGGTCAAATCGGCTGCCTTAAGCTTTAAGGTGTCAGGCCAGATTCTTAAATTTCTTTGACTGAATCCGCCCACCGAAACTTGGCCAATGCCGGGTAAAAATCGAAACTGGTCTAATAAATAATTCTCCGTCCAGTTCATGGTTTCGCGCAAAGGTTTATCAGACTGAATTCCGATATACATGATCGGAGATTCTTCCGTATTTCTTTTTCGAACCACTGGCGGGTCAATTCCAATCGGCAGTCTAACTTGGCTTACGGCGGTTTGAACTTCTTGTAAAGCCACGTCCACATTTCGTTTAATATTGAAAGTTAAACGAACGCTACCTGATCCTTGATTGATGGTCGATTTCATTTCTTCAATGCCTTCAATCGTTAATAAACTTTGCTCAATTGGATCGATGATCTCTGATTCAATCACTTCGGGCGCAGCGCCTTCGAAATTCACCGATACACTGACGATCGGAAAATCGACATCCGGTAGTTGACTGACACCCATGCGGTTAAGGCAAATAGCTCCAAAAATAATGAGTGCGGCCATGATGATCCAAGCAAAGACCGGTCGACGAATAGAAATCTGAATCAAATTCACGGTCGACTCGCTCTCTCGTCAATGGTGTACAAGCGCGCGCTGGCTTCGGTTTTTCTCATTTGAGCCAGCACGCGAAAAAATCTGAGTTCGGCGTCAGCCGCCACAATTTCAAAATTGATGAATTCAAAAATTGTATTACGACCCTGCTGAAAATAACGACGCTCGATTTCGATATTTTTTTTCTGGTAATTATAGAGATCTTTGGATAACTGAAGGCTATTTTTCAAATAATTTATTTCAGCTTGCAAATCGGTCCAGCTGAGCTGACTGGAGCGATCCAGTCTTTTCACACTTAAGGCCGATGCTTCGGCCGCAAGCCGAGCTGAGTCCCGGCTTTTTGCCATCAAACCCAAATCCAAATTCATCGAAAAAATAAGTCCGATCCGATCGGCATCGGTTTTATTATTTCCTAAGGCTC
>JACMMZ010000145.1 GCA_014378775.1 Pseudobdellovibrionaceae bacterium | reverse complement strand
TTATTGAACGACGATATAAAAATGGTTTCCTTAGTGGGTAAAGCGGGTACGGGTAAAACTTTATTAGCAATCGCCGCAGGATTATTTAAAACTTTAGACGAAGGAAAATTCCAAAAACTCCTCGTATCTCGTCCAATTTTTCCGATGGGAAAAGATATCGGTTATCTTCCTGGGGATATCGAACAAAAATTAAATCCATGGATGCAACCTATTTTTGACAACGTTGAATTTCTAATGGGTTCAGATAAAAAAGCTTCGGGCCGTGCGCAAGAACTGATTAATCAAGGCATGCTCAACATTGAACCGCTAACTTATATCCGTGGTCGAAGTATTCCAAAACAATATTTGATTGTGGATGAAGCCCAGAATTTAACTCCGCATGAAATTAAAACCATCGTGACCCGCGCCGGAAGCGGAACAAAAATCGTTTTAATGGGTGACGTCTACCAGATTGATAATCCCTACGTCGATTCGGCTAACTCGGGATTAACTCACGCCGTAGAACGTTTCAAGGGACAAAACATTGCAGCGCACGTGACTTTAAGTAAAGGTGAACGTTCGGAATTAGCAGAGCTCGCGGCAAACATCTTGTAATAAATGAAGGAAATTGAATGGCCAGCAACGGAGCAGAAAAAGATGTCGGGTACAAAGCCAGTATAACTCACCAAGTGACGGACAAAATGGTCCGTCAGTTTGCTGAGATGTCGGGTGATTTTAATCCGATTCATTTAGATGATGAATATGCATCGAAAACAATTTTTAAAAAGCGCATCGCCCACGGCATGATTTTGGGTGCACTGGTTTCCAGATACTTGAATGAAACCATCGGATCGGGCGGAATCTATCTGGCCCAAACTCTGAAATTTTCCAAACCCGTTTACATCGACGATCAAATCACTTTCGATCTTGAAGTATTAAAACTGCACAAAGTCCGCGGCTTCGGCGTCATCGGCACCATCGCCCGCAACCAACACAACGAAGTCGTCATGAAGGGTGAGGCCACCATCATGATGGATTACGGCGTTAAGACTTAAAAGGTACGCCGTACCTTTTACGGAATTGTGTGCGATTTGAAGTAAATTTTAATGATTCGTATGCCGGATTTATATTCCGAATTCGAATAAAAACCATAAGTAGTTTCGAGATAAGTCTCAGCGTGAAATTGCAACTTAAGCAGAAATGCCAAGAAAAAAATATAAGCCGACTTCAGTTTTTCCATACCACATAACTGCACGCTGTATAAATAAAGAATGGTTCAATATCCCGTTACCTCAGGTTTGGGAAATATTTTCCGATTACTTATTTTTTATTCACCATGCTTTCGATGTCAAAATTCATTCTTTTGTGCTGATGAATAATCACTTTCATCTGATCTTGAGCACGCCCGAAGCGAACTTGTGTCAAACCATGAATTATTTTATGCGTGAAACGAGTCGACAATTTGGATTAGCAAGTGGAAGGATCAATCAAATTTACGGTGGTCCCTATTTTTGGTCTCAGCTTCGATCGGAAATATACTATGGACATGCCTACAAGTACGTTTATAGAAACCCAGTCGAGGGCGGGCTCTCATTAAAGGTCGAAGATTATACTTTTTCGACGCTACACGCTCTGATCGGAAAATCAAAGACGATTATTCCGATCCTTGAAGATACTTTACTTTTTTCTGATGTGGAATCCAATATGAAGTGGCTCAATGCAGATTACAAATCGCAAAATTATAAGCTAGAAATAAAAATGGCCCTTAGAAAGAATCAATTCCAGTTTGGCCGAGACAAGGATCGAAATCCTTCGATTCTAGAGAATGATTTTTATCTCTCTTAGCTTGCAACTCAAACCTCGTATAAATCCGGATTAGGTACGGCGTACCTTAAAGGAATTTTTCTAAGTTTGTGCGAAGTTGTTGCTTGAAAATTTCCGCGTCTATCTTTTTACCTAAGAATTTTTCGAGTGAAATCATGGTTTCGGTTTTGTAACCGCAGGGGTTGATGCCCTGAAAGGCGCGGGGATCCTCATGTAAGTTAATTGCGGCGCCGTGATACGTAGTCCATTTTTTCACCGCGATACCTAATGATGCCATTTTTTTTAAACCTGAAGCTGTTTTAACCCACACTCCGGTGTCTTCGACTTTGTCGGTGCGATTGCCTTCAGCCGGCACTTCAAAAAATTTTAATGTTTCAACAATGGCTTGTTCGAAATCGCGAAGGTAACCACGAATTTCTTG
>JACMMZ010000016.1 GCA_014378775.1 Pseudobdellovibrionaceae bacterium | reverse complement strand
TGTCTTCGGATGGTTTCGACTTCGGGTAGTTCAGGCATGGGATAGGTATATGATTGATCTGCAAGGCTGTAAAGGTTCGAAATTACCTTCAATTCGAAAATACACCTTTTAAAGGCAAATTTAAATATCATTTATGTTATACATATGTTAAACTAATGTAATACGGAGGATTTATGCGAAAAAAGCTTTCAGCTGTGGGTAATAGCTACGGTTTAGTTATCGAGAAGCCAATTTTAGAGCTCTTAAATATTGATAAGGAAACGGATCTAGAGGTAACAACGGATGGTATGCGCCTGATAATTGAACCTATTAGAACAGCAAAACAAAGCCTTAGATCGTCTGCGGAAAAGATTATGAAAAAGCATAACTCAACTTTTAAAAAATTAGCTAAGTAGAGCAATGGAATTTAGATTTCTAACACTAGAAGATATTTTGGAATTGCATGATATGCAGTTGGAAAGTTACGGCGGCGCGACAGGAATACGCGAGCCAGGCCTTTTAGAATCCGCATTAATGACACCGCAGGCTTCCTTCGGAGGTGAGCTCGTTCATAATGGCATCTTCGAACTAGCAGCTGCGTATGCTTTTCATCTTGCTGAAAATCAACCATTTGTCGACGGTAACAAAAGAACTGCATTGGCAGCTGCGCTCGTTTTTTTGGACTGGCATCACATTGAAATTAATGATCCAGATGAAGAACTTTATGATGCTATGATTGGGTTAGCTAAAAAAAGTTTAAATAAATCGGGATTGGCTAAATTATTTCAGAAGCTTTCGCGTTAAGCTGTTACGCAATTAAAAGTCGCTAGCAAGACAAAGAAAAAAGAAAGAAAATTTTATGAAACTCAATGGGAAGAATTATAGAAAAGTTACCAAAGAAGACAATGAAATTTTAGAAAAAGCTGTTTAGTTATTTTGTTTTCGTTCGCTTTAGCTCGAGTAGTTCGGGCATAAGGCACTCATCCTGTATTCCTGTAAAATCACCTTGTGCGAAAAGACAACATAGATTGTATGCGATTACGGTTGTTGCTCTGCTACTCGACGTAAAGATGGTTCATCGCTAGCGCCAGCAGAAAGTAAAAGCTTTTCAAAATCATGAAAACGCTCAAGACGCGCCATTTTCAAGGCGCTGTCGCCATCATTATCTTTATCGTTTAAACTGGCTTTTTGGTTAACCAAATAATGTGCTACATCTGTGTTGCCGAAGTAGGAAGCCATTATCAGCGGTGTTGATCCATGCTTGCTTTTGGTATTGATATCACATCCATTTTCAACCAGATATTTAACAACATCGAGATGTCCTTCGCGACTTGCCGATAAAAGAGCGTCGTCTTTAGAAGACTTCGTTTTTTGATCCAACTTGGCGCCTTGGCTATGTAGATATTTGACGACTTCAAGGTGACCCTTTTTTGCTGCATAAATTAAAGCTGTTCCTCCAGATATTGTTTCGTCAACACCAACTCCCTGTTGTAAAAGGAGTTTAACGGCATCTAAGTGACCTCGGTTGGCTGCTAAGCTTAAGTAAGATATCTGATTCTTTTCATCAATTTTAAATGGAGCTCCGCTTTGAATAAGAAAAAGCGCTATATCGATTTGATTGTTTTCTATGGCCGTATAGAGTGCGGGCTTTCCGTGAGAATAAATACTTTTAGTTTCGATCGACGTACCCTTTTTAATCAGTTTTTTTACAGTGCTCAATTTCCCCTGGGCGATAGCATTATGTAAAGCAAATTTAGGCCATTCTTGATATGTAAATAAGGCCGCTGAAAAAATTAATAAAGCAAAGCACGAATTTAAAATGAGGCTTGGTGTTCCAACTAAAAGATCCTTATACCATTCATTTTTGGTAAAAAGAGGTTTTCCTTCGGATTTTAGTTGTTGTCGCCTGTAAAGTTCACTGATCCTAAAGTCGCTGGTCGGATGAGCACTATTAGCGCAGGCAAAGCTAGACAATTCTTTTTTATTATACTTTACATGGTTGAGCGTTGAAAGTTTTTTCAAAGCACCTTCAAAATCTTCGATACTTGATCCTAAATTGAAAACAGCATAGGCATCGGCCTCCATTTCCTGATAGCGCGTCTGCCGTCTTAAAAGGAATATTTGGAAAATTAAAGCCCCAGCAATAGCGAGCGTGCCGCCGATATCTCGGAAGTCGTCGGGTAACAACAAAAATGCAATCGCTACTAGAATCGCGGCCGGTACGATGTAGGCTAGAAAAGACATCAGAAATCTTTTTCTAATATGTTTTAATTTCAAGTGGCCTATTTCATGGCGAATAATTGAACGGAATTCTAGATCTGTCAGCTGAGCGAATAAACTTTTGCTGATGAAAATACTTGGTTTAGCAGGGCCTTTTCCCCACGATGTTCCAACAACTAAAGCATTAAAACTTCCGAATTGTTCTAGTTCTAATGAGTAACAATCGTAAGCTGGTAAACCCGCTTGAGAAAGTTCTTGTTTTATTATATTCAAAAGATTTTCATCAGTAACTTTTTTCGAAGGCATCATTAATTTAACTAAAAGCGGGGAAAAATAAAACGGAACAAAAAGAC
The DNA here is from genome assembly GCA_014378775.1 of Pseudobdellovibrionaceae bacterium. Lineage (GTDB taxonomy): Bacteria > Bdellovibrionota > Bdellovibrionia > Bdellovibrionales > Bdellovibrionaceae > Pseudobdellovibrio. The sequence goes on along the minus strand of JACMMZ010000016.1, from coordinate 2,275 downwards.
AGACTAAAATAATAAATGGAAAAAGGAAATTACCTGCAGTTGGGCGTTGTGTTGGGTGAACACCCAAAATTCTTAAGATGTCATCCGTGTGCTTTAAAGCGGCGCTAAATAGGCAAAAGAAAATTAAGTTAAAAAATATAACCGAAAAAAATATTCTTAGTTGTAAAACTATATTTTTAAATTTCGATGCCTGAAGACCTCTTAATTTTTTCTCGATGGAAAACTGAGTGTTTGAAGCAAAAAGTAGAAGGGCCAATGCTAGGATTGGAAAATAATCATAAAGTTTCTCTTCAAAGAAGAATGCATCAATCAACAGAAAAGCGAACGGAAGCATGCTGACCGCAAAAGAAATATTGCGGAGTTTTGTAAGATGTTCAGTGATTTGGTTTTGATCGTAGGATTTTTTTGCAACATCGCCGTATTCTGAACGAACCCAAAAGTAGTAGACAGTAATAGACAAGACGCTTATCGTAATAGCAAAAATATTAAATAAAGTATCAAAACTTGCATTCATGAGTGGCCCCCGCTTCACTCTAAGTTTCTCGGTGTATATGAACGATATGTTAAGACCAACGTTGAGAAATTCTCATATTAAGACGTATTTAATTACGAGTCTTACATTTGGTCAGCTTCGTTTTTCTTCATACCTATGAACACTTTTACCCCTTAGTAGTCATGTTGAATTCTGGAGTGGCTATCGATAATGCTGTGAAGATCTTATTTGAAGAAGCGAATGAGGCCTGGGGTAAACTGATGATAAATAACTTAGACCCGTCACTTCCACTTTCAAATGGATTTGAGCATGAGTTAGATCCGAGAATTCATCGTATACTAATTGCGACACCTGCAAGCGACGTGTACTCAAAGACTGAACCACCTGCTGAAGATCAATTTCGTACGAACTGGTTTGGAATGGGACCCAAAAGGAACATAAAATACCTCGGCCTAGATAAAGAACTTATTGATGCTGGTGATTACGATCAAAGCGGTGATTCTGAATTTATTTTCATAAAATATACTTATCATGGATCTCAGGAAGAATATAAACTCCTTGATTCAAATTTTGAAGAAGTCGCTAGCAGAAATCTTTCGCCGCTATCCAATTGATGGACTGTAAATAAATTAGGATTTTAGGTTTGGCTTTATTAAGTAGATTAATTCTGCTTTCTAAACCGTTTTAGCACATCAACGAAAAACCCAATATCGGAATCGCGATTAATCCCGTGCGGGGTAACACGAATCCCACCGCCGCGAATGGGAAGACGAACACCTTCATCATAAATAAATTTTTGCAGCTTTTGATTATCTGATTTTTTGTCGGTGAAGCAAATAAATTGGGAATCATTTATGTTCGTATGGGGCGAGTGAATAACAAAATCTAATTCAAGCATTTTTTCTCTTAAAGTCTCGGCGTAGCGAAAAGCTTCCGCTTTCAAAGTGTCGCACCCCACAGACCCAATCAATTCAATGGCGCGCCCGAGTCCCGTGATTTCTAAAACTTGGCGGGCTCCGGGTTCAAATTTTGATGCGTTTAATTTAGGAATGCATTCAAGCTCACTCGGGTCGTCACATTCTCCGTAGGTTAATGCGCCTATTCCTATCGGTTGCATTTTTAAAATGTGTTCTTTGCGTAAAACTAAAAAGCCCACACCCACCGGGGAATTGAGCCACTTATGGCTTCCACAAGCTAAGCCGTCGATGTGCAAATTTTTAAAGGATATTTTATGTATGCCGATGGCTTGCGTAGCATCGACGAAAAGCAGAATATTTTTCTGTTTGCACACGCTTGATAATATTTCCAGATCAATCTGCGCGCCGGTTTGATATTGAACCCAAGATACGGTGATCACTTTTGTTTTTGCGGTGATTTTTGAAATCAGTAAATCAACATCAACTGAAAGCTTCGGACCTGATTCAACAATCGTTAACCGAGCACGGCTTTCGCGACAAGCCGCTTGCCACGGGTAAAGATTCGATGAATATTCTTGATCGAAAATAAGGACTTCGTCTTTTTCGGTCAGCTCAATTCCAAACGCGAATTGGCTAATGCCCCAGGCACAGCTTTGAAAGAAAGCCACTTCATCGGTTTCACAATCAATCAGACTTGCGACTTGAAGTCTGGACCATTCCATCCGCTTTTTATAATCAGCATCGGAATGATAACCGTCTTCAAAAAATCTTTTAGACCAATAAGTTATTTCTTCATGAACCGGCAGAGAAATCGGGGACAGCCCCCCGTGATTCAAATGCACCGTGGGACCTTGGTAAAATAATT
>JACMMZ010000144.1 GCA_014378775.1 Pseudobdellovibrionaceae bacterium | reverse complement strand
TAAAAAATCGACCTACACCTTGTGGATGAAAGCGGTATCAAATATAAAAAAACATGGACTGCGAAATGCTCAAGTCACGGTGATTGCTCCGACCGGAACCATCGGTTTAGTCATGGACTGTGGAACCACCGGAATTGAACCGGATTATTCTTTAGTCAAAAATAAAAAACTTTCTGGTGGCGGAGTGCTCCGCATAGTAAATGAATCTTTAGAAAAAGTTTTAGAAAATTTAGGTTATTCTGATTCAAATAAAAATCAAATTATTCATCACATTATCAACACCGGATCGGTCATGAATTGTGAAAATTTAAAATCAGAACATCGCGCCATTTTTCAAACTGCCTCTGGCGACAATCCAATTTCACCGGACGGGCATCTATTAATGATGGCCGCTGTGCAACCCTTTATAAGTGGTGCCATTTCAAAAACCGTGAATTTACCTAGCAGTTCTACGCGAGAAGATATTTCCGATGTTTACATGAAGGCCTGGAAATTGAATTTAAAATCCGTTTCACTTTACCGCGATCAAAGTAAATTTGTACAACCCCTTTCAAGCGTCAGCCAAAAATGCGTGGTGTGCGGTTTCAAAACGATCTTAGAGTCTGGTTGTTATAAATGCCATAATTGTGGTTTTGTTTCGGCCTGCGTAGGTTAAAACAATTCCTTCGAAGTTTCTTTCAATGAAACCACCAAAGATTGAATGGCCGGTAATAAAGAGATATTTTTTCTTGAGATCAGTTTGATCTCGCGTTTTATTGAAGGCAGTAAAAGGTGAATGGCTTTTTTAGGTGCTCCCATGGTTAACGCTACACCAATCGGAACTAACCCGTGACCGAAACCTTCTTTGACCATTTGTACAATGGCCGCAAATGATTCAACGTACACCAATTCATAGTTTTTTATTTTCGGATGCTTCAAGGCTTTTTCTTGGATCACTTTCCAAGTGGCTGAATTAGGTTCGATGGTGATTATTTTTTTTGTTTCTGATTCCGAATCAAAACGGTTCGATAATAAAACCATCGATTCTTCAGAGATCGTTTCAGAAACTAATTGTTTGTCCACAGTGGGGCTCACACACAAGCCTAAATGATAACGTCCGAGCTTTACGTTTTCTTCCACCAATGTGCTTCGGTGAACGTGTATGTTAAGGATTAAATTTTTTTCCTTCTTGGTAGCCAAACGAATTAATCGCGGACCCCAAGAAGATGCGATCGAATCCGAAATACCGATGGAAAACGTAGTCATGGTATTTTCGGTTTGAATATCTTTTAGATTTTTAATTTCCGAAATGAGCGGACGAGCTTTATCCAGTAAGCTTTGACCCATGGAGGTCAAGCGAACCCGACGTCCGTCCGGTTCGATGACTTTAAACTGAACTTCATTTTGCAAAGCCTGGATCCTTTTAGTCACTGCCGATTGGGTCAATCGAAGTTGTGCGGCGGCTTCGCTAATGGTGCCAGTTCGTTCGAGCGCGAGTAGAGCTTCTAAATAGCTGATCACGGGGATCCTTTCAGTCATAGTGAATTAATCGGGTCAAGCGGGCTTGATTAAAGTCTAACGTATTCCTTGGTGGAATCAATTATATTCCAATTATTCTATTTTTTCTAGTATTAAACGGGCGGACTATAATAAAATCTTAATAAAATCGAAAGTAGGACCTTGTGGCAAAAATTGAAACAACCATCGAAATGTTAACTCAAGTTTATAAAACGACGCGCGAAAAAATAGTGATTGTCCAAAAGCGACTGAATCGTTCGTTAACGTTATCCGAAAAAATTATTTACGGGCATTTGGCTGACCCCGAAAATCAGGATTTGACTCGGGGTAAAGCTTTTTTATTATTACACCCCGACCGTGTAGCGATGCAAGATGCCACGGCGCAAATGGCGCTACTGCAATTCATGTTAGCCGACAAAGCCGAAGCGGCCGTTCCGTCCACGGTCCATTGTGATCACTTGATTCAAGCCTACCAAGGTAAAGAAAAAGATATGGCGGCATCAAGCATGTCGAATAAGGAAGTTTTCGATTTCTTAGCCACCACGTCTTCTAAATATAATATTGGTTTTTGGAAACCTGGCGCAGGAATTATTCACCAGGTTATTTTGGAAAATTACGCCTTCCCTGGCGGTCTCATGATCGGAACTGATTCTCATACCCCGAATGCTGGTGGGCTGGGAATGTGCGCGATTGGAGTCGGTGGATCTGATGCATCGGACGTGATGGTAGGGCTTCCATGGGAAGTTAAAAATCCAAAATTAATTGGTATTCATCTTAAAGGAAAAATGCACGGTTGGACTTCGGCTAAAGACGTGATTTTGAAACTTTGTGGAATGTTAACCGTTAAAGGCGGAACGGATAAAGTAGTCGAATATTTCGGTGAAGGAGCAGATAGCATCAGCTGTACGGGAAAAGCCACCATCACGAACATGGGCGCGGAATTAGGAGCAACATGTTCGCTTTTTCCATACGATAACAAAATGGCTGAATACCTTAAAGCCACGGGTCGCGCGGATTTAGCGGCGGAAGCCGATAAGAACAAAGATATTTTGCGTGCCGATGCAGATGTAATCGCCAATCCAACAAAGTATTTTGACGAAGTTTACGAAATTGATTTATCGATTTTAGAACCGCACTTGGTGGGTCCACACACGCCAGATTTAGCACGTCCGATTTCTAAAATTGCGGAAGAAGCTAAATTAAATAATTGGTCAACAAATTTATCCAGTGCCTTGATCGGTTCTTGCACCAATTCTTCGTATGAAGACATTGGTCGTTCCGCCATGATTGCGGAACAAGCCATAAGCATCGGTGTGAAAATGTCTCAGCCGTTCTTGGTTTCTCCGGGATCAACCCAAATTCAGAACACGATTACGCGCGATGGTCAGATGAAAACATTTGAAGCTGTCGGCGCGGTGGTTCTGGCCAATGCTTGTGGCCCGTGTATCGGTCAGTGGAAACGTGACGACGTTAAATTCGGAGATAGAAATACAATTTTGACTTCTTTCAACCGCAATTTTCGCGGCCGTAACGATGCCAATCCAGAAACGCTGTGCTTTATCGGCTCGCCGGAAATTGTTATGGCCATGGGACTTGCAGGACGCATCGATTTTAATCCGATGTTTGATGAATTAGTCGGTCCGCTTGGAAAATTAAAATTAAAAGCTCCGGAAGCCCCAGAGCTCCCGGAAAAAGGATTCGTGCCGGACTTGGACGGTTATCAAAAACCAGAAGGGGCGACGGCGCAGATTGCTGTGAATCCAAACTCAGATCGCTTACAATTATTAAAGCCATTTGCTAAATGGGACGGAAAAGATTTCGAAGGGCATTTGTTATTAGCGAAACCCAAAGGAAAATGCACGACCGATCACATCAGTCCAGCGGGAAAATGGCTGAGCTACCGTGGTCACCTAGATAACATTTCAAATAATATGTTGTTAGGTGCGGTGAATGCTTTCATCCCCACGGAAAACGGAAAAGGTCACAATCTACTAACGGGCGCACTCCAAGAATACGCTCAGGTGGCGCGTGACTATCAACGAAATGGCAAAAGTTGGATGATTATCGGTGATGAAAATTACGGCGAAGGATCTTCTCGAGAGCACGCGGCCATGTGCCCTCGTTTCTTGGGATGTTCGGCCGTGATTACAAAATCATTTGCGCGTATACACGAAACGAACTTGAAAAAACAAGGTCTGCTCGCGGCGACTTTTGTAAATCCTATGGATTATGATAAAATTCAAGAAAAAGATGCTTTGAGTGTCCGGAATTTAAATGAATTAGCTCCGGGAAAAAATCTATATTTAATGGCTCGTCATGCGGATGGAACAACCGATCAAATTGAAATTAAGCACACGTACAATGCGGAACAAATTAAATGGTTCAAAGCGGGATCGGCCTTAAATTTGATCCGCTCCGGTGGAAAAATTTAGATAAAAACTATTTATTATAATTCTCGCTGACGTATTTCATACGACCAGCGGGATCGAGCTTCTTAAGTTCTTGTACGTGACTCTTGGCAAATTTCATCCGTGCGATCGCAACGGCTTGGGTGATTTTTCCTAATGATAATTCTTTGCAAAGATCGGCTTCAACCGAATCCGTGTAAGCATAGACTTGTCCGTGCTGAGGCCACAGGTTTGAAACCACATTAGCTCCACCCATACAAAGTGGTATGTAATGATCAATTTTATATGAGCCGCGATTACTGGGAGTGATCGAAAACCCTGGAATATTTTTGGTGTAAAGCGAAATGACTTCCCACTTCATAATGGCATCCACATTTCGTTCACAGTAGGCAATATGTTCGGGGTAGCGATAGCTGTCGGCTTTTTGGCAGGTTGCGCCCGGAGTGAGGGTTTTCAGCGGAGCGGTCGGGAAAACGTCAGCGGATGCCGAAAAAGAAATGACTAATCCAGCGCCTATACCAACCAAATGTCTAATCCACATGATAACCCCATTACTGATGACGGAAGTTTTGATCTAAAGTTTCCCCAAAATATACAATCTTTCTGAATTAATAAAGTTTATTGATAGGCTTCGTATTTAAATTGAAAAATCTATAGAGGGTGGGATGATAAAAACCGCTATCGAGAATACAAACGTTTTTAAACCCAAGGAGATTTCATGAAATTAGATAAAGTACTTTATACCGCGGAAGCCACTTCAACCGGGGGCCGCGAAGGAAAGACGACCAGTTCCGATAAGTCGTTCGATCTGAATTTAACCACCCCGAAAGGTTTGGGCGGTAACGGTGCGGCTGGTGCCAATCCAGAACAATTATTCGCAGCCGGGTATTCCGCTTGTTTTATCGGAGCGATGAAAGTGGCGGCTGGCCAAACGAATGTTACTTTACCAAATGATCTAGCAGTGAATGCTAAAGTTGGAATCGGCCCGATCGCCGTGGGATATAGTGTTTCAGTGGATATGACGATCAGCGGATCAGGAATTGAAAAATCAGTATTGGAAGCGGTTGTCGAAAAAGCGCATGATATTTGTCCGTACTCGAATGCCACTCGTGGAAATATCGATGTGACTTTCAAAGTTATTTAGACTTCATTTTATTTCAAACATAAAAAAAGGCTTCGTTTTCACGAAGCCTTTTTTTATTAATTTTTTTATTTAAAAAACTATTTTTTAGCTGGAGCTTTTGCGGCGGCTGGGGCTTTAGCGCCTGCGGCCGGGGCCTTAGCACCTGCGGCTGGAGCAGCAGCGGCCTTACCGGCAGCTGGAGCAGCTGCGCCGGCAGCTGGAGCAGCTGCAACTGGAGCGACGACGACTTCTTCTTCTTGTGTAACGACAGCAACGATGGTTAATTCAGGCTTAGAAATAAGTTTAATTCCTTCTGGAATTGTCAAAGCTGCAGCATGGATCGATTCACCCAGCGCTAAGTTCGTTACGTCAACCACGATCGATTCTGGAATATTTGTTGGCAAACATTCAACTTCGACCTGACGGGTAACCACGTTTAATAATCCGCCTTCCGAAAGACCGATCGCTTTACCTTCGATTTTAATTTCGATCGATACGCGTACAGGTTTAGTCATGTTCAGTGCGAATAAATCCACGTGCTCCGGGATGCGAGTCACAGGGTTTACGATCACCTCTTTGAAAAGAGCAATTTTACCATTTAATTTTGAATCTTTAGATTTCAAATTCATCAAAGCATTTTCATAATTACGAGTGTTATATTTTAAGACGTCGTTGACGTGCAGAGAAACGCTGACTGGTTCTAAAGATCCGTAGATCACGGCTGGAACCATTTTGTTAACTCTTAATCCACGCGCGGTTGCGCGACCGGCTTCGCGTGCTTCAACATTTAATTCAATTCTTTGTTTCATGTTTTATCCTTTGTAAATAAAAGTCTTTTGTTTAATTTAGTCGAATAACGAAGTCACCGAATCATGATCGTGAATTCTTTTAATCGCTTCAGCTAGCACCGGCGCAATACTGACCACGCTGATTTTACCTGATTCTTTCGCCTCTGCACTTAAAGGAATTGTGTCTGTGACAAACACCTTTTCGATTCGGCTTTCTTTCAAGCGAGCGATGGCTGGCCCTGAAAAAACCGGATGAGTTGCAATTGCGAACACTTGTTTTGCCCCATTTTTCAATAAACTGTCAACAGCTTGTGTTAAAGTTCCCGCCGTATCGATCATATCGTCAACGATTACCGCCGTTTTACCAGTGACATCGCCAATTAAATGCATTGCTTTGGCTTCCCCAGGTGCGGTCCGACGTTTATCTACAATAACTAAACTCGAATCAATTCGTTTTGCAAAAGCCCGCGCGCGTTCGACTCCGCCGGCATCAGGACTCACTGTGACAATGTCGTCGCTTTCACCCATGAGCTCTTTCCAAGCACGAGCTAAAGTCGGGATGGCGTAGAGGTGATCAACCGGACAGTCAAAAAAGCCTTGAATTTGTGCAGAGTGAAGATCAATGGAAATAATCCGACCGGCTCCGGCCGTGGTTAATAAATCGGCCATACATTTGGCTGAAATGGGAGCTCGTGGAGCCACTTTGCGGTCCTGTCGGGCGTAACCGTAGTAGGGAATAACCGCAGTCACAGACGCGGCCGAAGCCCGCTTCAGTGCATCCAGCATAATAAAAAGTTCCATGTAACTTTGGTTGACTGGAGTACAAGTGCTTTGAATCACAAAGACATCCATACCGCGAACGCTTTCTTTGATTTCAACCTGTGTTTCTCCATCGGAAAAATTATTCACTTGGCTTTCGCCGAGAGGAACCTGCAGGATGCGACACACCGCTTTGGCTAATTCCTGATTCGAATTACCCGAAAAGATTTTGATCTTATTTTTGGGGTCCATATTTTTGTGTGGCATAATTTTTTCCCCGTGTTTAAGATAAGACGGTACGGTTTGAAACCCACGATATGATACAGAGGAATGAAATGCAAACGACAATTAAATCTGTCTTCAGACAACCCGCTCAATTTTTAGATAAAGATGTTGAATTATCTGGTTGGATCAGAAAAATTCGCGATCAAAAAAACTTTGGATTTATCGAACTCAATGACGGCAGTTTTTTCAAAGGGCTTCAGATCGTTTTTGATCAAAAATTATCAAACTTTGATGACATATCTCAACTGTCGATATCGTCTTCAATTTCAGTTAAAGGAAAATTAGTTAAATCGCAAGGGGCCGGACAAGAATTCGAATTGAACGCCACCGAGATTACCGTTTTCCAAAAAGCCGATTTGGAATATCCATTGCAAAACAAACGTCACAGTTTTGAATTTTTACGTGAAATTGCCCATTTGAGACCACGAACGAATACCTTTTCGGCGGTATTTCGCGTGCGATCAGTATTAGCTTACGCTATCCACAAATTTTTTCAGGAAAACGGATTTGTTTACGTGAACACTCCGATCATAACTGGAATGGACGCCGAAGGCGCCGGGGAAATGTTTCGCGTTTCCACTTTGCCTTTTGATAAAGTCGCAAAAACAGCTGACGGAAAAGTTGATTATTCGAAAGATTTTTTTGGCAAAGAAACACACCTCACCGTCAGCGGACAATTAAACGGTGAAACGTTTTGCTCGGCTTTCAAAAATATTTATACTTTTGGTCCCACTTTTAGGTCGGAAAATTCAAATACCTCAAGACATGCCGCAGAATTCTGGATGATTGAACCGGAAATTGCATTTGCGAATTTAGAAGCCAATATGGAACTGGCCGAAGACATGATTAAATACATCATTGATTACATTCTGAAAGAATGTCCGGAAGAAATGGAATTTTTTAATCAATTCGTCGAAAAAGGCCTATTTGATAAATTAAAAAATGTGACTGCAAATAAATTTGCGCGAGTTACCTACACCGAAGCGGTAGACATTTTATTAAAATGCGGTCAGAAATTTGATTACGATGTCAAATGGGGTATTGATCTTCAATCGGAACATGAACGTTATCTAGCTGAAGTGCATTTTAAAAAGCCCACTTTTGTGACCGATTACCCCAAGGAAATAAAAGCTTTTTACATGAAATTAAATCCCGATCAAAAAACCGTGCGTGCCATGGATCTTTTAGCTCCGGGGATCGGCGAAATTATCGGGGGATCGCAGCGAGAAGACGATTTAGAAACTCTGATTGAAAAAATGAAGGCCATCGGTTTGAAAGTCGAAGATTACGCTTTTTACACGGATCTTCGTCGCTACGGAAGTTTCCCGCATTCAGGATTTGGATTAGGCTTTGAAAGAATGCTCATGTACGTCACCGGAATGACAAACATTCGCGACGTAATACCCTTTCCACGTACGCCTAAAAACGCCCAGTTTTGATAGTTTCAATTCTGCTTAAGACATGATCTTCTAAATTCAATCAAGCTCCGATTTCATTTTTTAGATCATTAAGCCTTGCAGCAATCTATTTGATTTCACAATTCAATTGAAAAACTCATCGAAATTTAATCTGATGAAGATACATCGCTGTTCGTTTCATATTGAGGGGTCGTATATGAAAATCTTTAAGTCAGTCCAATTATTTTCCAGGCACTTTATAATTGCGTGCGCGGTTTTAGTATTTTCAGCTCAAGCCGCATACGGCTGGGGCTTAGTTGGCCATCACACGTCGGCACAAATCGCTTTAGATATTTTGACCAACCAAAAATCACCGGCCTTGAAGCAGATTAAAGAAATTTTAAAACGCGATGATTTTGTTTTGGCTTCGACCTGGGCCGATGAGATTCGCGGATCGACTGCAGTCGATTGGAAAAAAACCATTTGGTATCATTTTGAAAAAATGAACGATAACGATAAATATTTATCCTATTTAAAAGATCAGACTCAAGAAATCAAAGCGCGCGGGGGAGTTTTAACCGCAATACTCGCCAGCGAAATGGTTTTAAGGGATAAAAAAGCGTCTTCATCTGATAAAAATTACGCCTTGAAATTTATAATTCATTTTATTGGTGATATTCATCAACCTCTTCATTCGGGACGAGCCGATGATAACGGCGGAAATAAAATTGATGTGAAGTGGCAGGGCTTTGATTTATCACTTCATCAAATTTGGGATTCACAAATCATAGCTTTCGGACATAAAAATTTATTTCTTCAGGGTGTAAGATCAGAGCAAGTCAAAAGCTATGCTAATTTTTTAATAGAAAAATTCAAAGACCGTGTATTACCAAATGAAAATAAATTAAAGTACGACGATTGGCTGAACGAATCTTTAGCGCCGAGATTAGATGCGTATAAATACAAAGATGAAGAAGCTTCTCTTTATACGGCTCGCTTTCTGGATGTGGTCGATCAGCGCGTATTTTTATCCGGTGTGCGAATCGCCTACACGATGAATCGTATATTTCCCGGTTACAATGGGATTGCGGCCCCGACGGCTGCAGCTCAGGTCGTAAGTGATAATTTTTTGAATCAAGTTGTTTCAATCACTGGCGATTTAAGTCAATTGATTGATTTAAAACCGTCTCCATTAAAAGGTCCGTAGGTTTATTTATGGGTCAAGTTTTTAGTCCACAAATCATTCAAGGCATTCCCGAAATTAACTGTGATGAAGTCTTTGAAAAATTAGATAAGCTTGTTGGTCACGTGAAACTGATTGATGTTCGTCGATCAGATGAATTCAATGCCGAGTTAGGGCATATTCACGGCGCCGAATTAATTACGCTGGGCCCGGATTTGATCGAATTTTTAAATTCCGAGAACAAAGATCAAGAAATTGTGTTTGTTTGTCGTAGCGGCGGAAGATCCGGTTCCGCCACTTTCGAAAGCGCGCGGCTGGGATTTAAAAAGACCATGAATATGACCGGTGGAATGCTGGCCTGGAATGCGCTCAAGCTTCCGATCATCAAAGCTTAATCTTTTTTGACAGGTTTTTTTTCTTTTGGCGGAGCTTTGGCCGGAGCATTAAATAAAATATCAACGTAAGTCAC
>JACMMZ010000143.1 GCA_014378775.1 Pseudobdellovibrionaceae bacterium | reverse complement strand
TGCGTACGAGCATTGAACTGCTTACAAAATTCCATAATGTTTACCCCATGCTGCCCAAGTGCCGGTCCAACGGGAGGAGCTGGATTAGCTTTCCCTGCCGGTATCTGCAATTTGATCATACCTGTAACTTTTTTTGCCATTGTGATCCCACTTTGCAAAGGGTTGTAAACTTCATTTCTTCCCCATGAAGAAATGAAAAATTCCTATTTAAAAACTATGATGACTTTTCCACTTGAACAAAATCCAACTCAACCGGAGTTGGACGTCCAAATATGCTGACTAATACTTTAACTTTAGCTTTCTCTTCGTTGATGTCTTCAACTGTGCCCGTGAAATTATTGAACGGGCCGTCAACGACAGTAACTTGCTCACCGATAGAGAAATTAATTTTAGTTCTAGGCTTTTCGCTGACGCCAGCCATCTGCTGCGTAACCCGCATGACTTCAGCTTCTGGAACTTCCGGAGGTCGCGTTTTTGCTCCGCCAACAAAGCCCGATACTTTTGAAGAATTTTTAACTAAGTGCCAAGTCTGATCATTGAGAAACATTTGAACGAAAATATATCCCGGGAAAAATTTACGCGATTTTGTGGTCTTTTGTCCCTTAACAAGTTCAACAACATTTTCCGCTGGTATAAGAATTTCGCCAAAATACTGTTCCAATTTGTTCGTGCGAATTCTTTCTTCGATGGCGTTCTTCGCAGTATTTTCTGAACTGGTTTGGACATTAATGATGTACCATTTTTTAACAAGGGCCGGAGCGCTTGTATTATTTTGATTTTCACCTGGGTTTTCAGCTGTATTAGACATTGATGCCCGCCTTTACTTAATAAGTTGGTTTAATGCGAAACCAGAAAACAAATCGAACACACTGATAATTAACGCAGAGATAAAAATCATGATGATAACCACAACAGTCATTGCTCGCGTGTCTTTAATCGGTGGCCATACAATTTTTTTAATTTCAGCGATCACTTCATCAGCCCAGCTTAATATTCCTTTGTTGAACTGCAAAAATAAAAATAATCCGAATGCAATAATGACAGGTAAACCATGCTTGAAGAGATCGTAATTAACTAATTTTGCGATGACCGCGAAAGCACCAGACAAAGCAATGATCAAAGCAGCCACGGTAAAACCAACCAGCGCAGACGCAGCGATAAAAACTAACGTTAAGTATTTTGAATTCGTGTTTTCCATATTTACTGTCCTTTAAATATTTAAAATAATTAAGTTATATATGTACAAATTTTTTTAAATTAATTGGCAGGGGCTGAGGGATTCGAACCCACGACCTAGCGATTTGGAGTCGCTCGCTCTACCACTGGAGCTAAACCCCTGCTGCAAATTTTAAATAAATCTATTCGTACAAGACGGAGAATATAACCCCAGAATAGCAAAAGGGACAACTATTAATTGTCCCTTTGGCTTGATTTTTGAATATTTTATGGAGCTCATTTAATGCCTAAACTAAAGGCATTAAATGTCTGCTTATAAATTACTCGAGAATTTCTACAACAACGCCGGCACCTACTGTACGACCACCCTCACGGATAGCGAAACGTAAAGATTGTTCCATTGCGATAGGCGCGATCAATTCAACGTTAATTTGAACTTTGTCACCTGGCATAACCATTTCAGTTCCTGCAGCTAAAGTAACAACACCAGTCACGTCAGTTGTACGGAAGTAAAATTGTGGACGGTAATTTGTGAAGAATGGAGTGTGACGTCCGCCTTCTTCTTTAGTCAGGATGTACGCTTCGCCTTTAAATTTCTTATGAGGCTTAACCGAACCTGGCTTAGCTAATACTTGACCACGTTCAACGTCTTCTTTTTTAGTACCACGTAAAAGGACTCCACAGTTATCTCCGGCTTGACCTTCATCTAACAATTTACGGAACATTTCGATTCCAGTAACCGTTGTTTTTTGAGTTGGTCGGATACCGATGATTTCGATTTCGTCATTTACTTTAACGATTCCACGCTCTACACGGCCTGTAACAACGGTTCCACGTCCAGAGATGGAGAACACGTCTTCCACCGGCATTAAAAATGTTTTTTCAATCGCACGAGCTGGTTGCGGGATGTACGTATCACAAGCTTCCATTAATTTCATGATCGATGGAGTTCCGTATTCGGAAGTAGCACCTTCTAAACCAAGCTTAGCCGACCCTTTAACTATTGGAATCACATCACCTGGGTATTCGTATTTAGATAATAATTCGCGGATTTCCATTTCAACGAGTTCAAGCAATTCAGCATCGTCAACCATATCACATTTGTTCATGAATACAACGAGCGCTGGAACGCCAACTTGACGAGCTAAAAGGATGTGCTCACGAGTTTGCGGCATAGGACCGTCAGCTGCAGAAACAACAAGGATACCACCATCCATTTGAGCGGCACCAGTGATCATGTTTTTCACGTAATCGGCATGTCCCGGACAGTCAACGTGTGCGTAGTGACGATTAGCTGTTTCATATTCAACGTGAGTAGTAGAAATCGTGATACCACGAGCTTTTTCTTCAGGGGACTTATCGATTTGGTCGTAAGCCATGGCCTTACCGCCACCAAGTTTAGAAAGAGTTGTTGTAATAGCAGCTGTTAAAGTTGTTTTACCATGATCGACGTGACCAATAGTTCCAATGTTAACGTGCGGTTTATTTCTGTTAAATTTCTCTTTAGACATTATAGCCTCCTGCAGAGCTTGTTATTTTATAGTTAAATCTACTCAATTCAATTTTAAATACCGAAGTTTATCAACAAAATTGTCGATGACTTCATTTTTTCGTTGTCCGTATCCTGCTACGTCAAAATACCTCAGGTCGTAAATGGAGCCCGTGATCGGAGCCGAACCGACGACCTCACCCTTACCAAGGGTGTGCTCTACCACTGAGCTACACGGGCCAATCTTACAACCCGGAAAAGAAATGGAGCGGGAGACGAGTCTCGAACTCGCAACCCTCTGCTTGGAAGGCAGATACTCTAGCCAATTGAGCTACTCCCGCCCAAACTTTTGCGTTTATGTACCAAGCTTCCGTAGAGTGGATAAGAAGCTAAATGGTGGGCAGGGAAGGATTCGAACCTTCGAAGACCGAAGCCAACAGATTTACAGTCTGTCCCCTTTAGCCACTCGGGCACCTGCCCATTTATTCCGTACCAATCGATACACAATCGCAAAAATTTGGAGCTGGCAATGGGACTCGAACCCGCAACCTGCTGATTACAAATCAGCTGCTCTACCAATTGAGCTACGCCAGCATGGCCTATCAACCATGAGTTTTTGCCAGCTTTTGGCGACAAAAAGGATTCACAATTTTTAGTAATCTGAAATTTCTACTGGATATGTCGACCTTGGTCAAACTCATTTTTAAATTTATTTATCGAATTTTGCAAAACTCGGATGACCACCGCCTAAGGTCTAAAATAAAATGACTAAAAAACTGACTTTTGATTTTTCATCGACTTTGAAATTTTTCGTGAAAAAATGATCTCCCCAGTTCACACTATAAACATTATTAAAGACGGGAAAAATATGGATCCACAAATTTTCAACCAACCTTCGACAACTTCTTCGTCTAACGACACTGTGATCATCACCCCCGATCAAAATTATGCTGGATTTTGGAGACGTTTTTTTGCCGCATGTATCGATGGATTTTTTACCGGAATTATTGGAGGTCTTTTAGGGTTCATGGCCGGCAATGATATGATCATCAGCCTTTCTGTCGGCGCACTTGTGGGAATTGTTTACACCGCTATTTTCGACTCTTCAGAACTGATGGGAACTCCAGGCAAGGCCATTCTTGGATTAGCGGTGGTCACCGAGAAAGACCAAACACGCATTAGTTTTCAAATGGCAATTGTTCGGTTTTTGTGTAAATATATTTCAAGCTTGGTCTTGTTGATTGGCTATTTGATCCAGCCGTTTACTGAAAAGCGCCAAACATTTCATGACATCGTAGCCAAAACGGTTGTGATCCGAAAAGATCCCGGTCAGTTAGGCTACTGGAAATCTTTTAAAGATAATTTTAGTCAGATTATAAATAATTAATAGAACTATGACTTCATCCACTGTCGTTTAGTTTCAGCCAACGCCAAAGCCGCTGCAACCGAAACGTTGTAACTGGCTTTTGCGTCGATTTGCGGAATCGAAACTAATTCATCACAAGCACGCTCGGTCGGAATGCGGATGCCTTTGTCTTCTGAACCCATGACCCAAACCACCCGTTCAGGAATTTTAAGATCGTAAATGGTCTTGGTTGCTTTGTGCGAAAGTCCGAAGACCCAAAATCCGTCGTCTTTTAATTTTTTAAATGGATCTGAAAAATTATT
>JACMMZ010000142.1 GCA_014378775.1 Pseudobdellovibrionaceae bacterium | reverse complement strand
TTCAAACCACTTCGATTCAGCCCGGCTTACGCACTTTACCGCAGAAAAATGACTTCAAGCCGGAATCGCCCGGGGGGCCTTTATCGGCGGAAGAAGTTGAATCTGTCCATCAGATTGTAAAAACAATTGCACAGGCCATATCACAAAAATCGAATTCACAAAAGTTTATGAAAGCCTTGTTGGGTCTTAAACTTAAACCGAAATTTATCGACCAACAGGAGACTTCTTTGGGATCCATGGTCACGGTCCGAACGGAAAATGCACTTGAAGGTACTCGGTATTTACATGCTCAGTTCGCCGGCGAGAAAAATAACGCGGATTATTTAGAACACATCTCGTTTCAGATTCGACCCGGTAGCAATTCATTTCAAAAAGCCATCGAAATTTTAAATCAATTTTTACCAAAGAATAAAATTACCAAGGAAAGTGATTCCGATTATGTTTTGTATAACACCACCGACGGCTACGTGGCCTGGGCCAAAATTGCCAACCGGGAAGACCTTAAATCAAATAAATATAATGCCTCCGCCCCGGAGGATGTGGGCACCGTGATTGTAACGATTGAACAAGAAATTCATGACATGGATCACGATGGCGATCAGCATTAAATTTAAGGCTCAATCACTTCGAAACTTCGAGGCTCGGTCGTGGTATCAGAAATAATTTCAAAATTAAGCCGACCAATCTC
Organism: Pseudobdellovibrionaceae bacterium; assembly: GCA_014378775.1. Taxonomy (GTDB): domain Bacteria; phylum Bdellovibrionota; class Bdellovibrionia; order Bdellovibrionales; family Bdellovibrionaceae; genus Pseudobdellovibrio. Next base: position 5,632 of record JACMMZ010000142.1, on the reverse strand, counting down.
ATGTCCCATACCCGTTTCAACCTGCACCCGCCAGTCCCCCGGTTGATAATTCGATTTGGTCGCAACCGCTCGAAAGCCTTCCTTACGCCCGCCGGTAATGGCTAAAGGTATACGGTCGGAAGTTTCCCAACCTCTGACCGGATCTTTTCTTAACCACCGAACAAAAACCTGATCAGAAAAACGGGCCGGTGAATAAATTTGAATGTAATAATAAAGTTTGTCCCCAGCCCGGGCTTGGAACTTCCGATCACCGTTTGAGAAAAAATCCCATGAATTGTCAGATTTAGACAGAAAATATTTTCCATCTCGTTTTTCAATCAAGTGATAAATTCCTTGCGCCTTCAAGCTTAAGGGAACCGGGGGAATCCATCCGAGCACATAGAAAATTGAAAATAAAATAACCACCGAGGCTGCCGGAAAGACGATAACTTTAAAAGTTGTTTCTCCGTCCGGTAAATTTTTACTGACAGCACGACCTTGAAGGTAAAAACAAAAAATGGTGGTCCCTAAAGCTAACGTGAACGGAATCCATCCCACAAAACCGAGAACCAGTGGATACAACAGCGAAATGAATGAGAAAAGACAAATTCCGTACAATCCCATTTTTGCGCTGACTTTGGCTTTTTTGATTAACGGCAATTCATTTCCGATAATGATGGCAATCATCAGCAGTAGAAAAACTAAACTACTGATTAATGAAGCACTTTTAATATAAAATAAAGAATAAATATTTAATAAAGTTCCTAATAGAAAATGCAATAATAAATTACGGTACTTCCAAACCTTTTCTGTAAAACCCGGAGCTGGTCGCCATTTGTGTGAACGGTACAGAATTTCAAAATGCAGAATAACGGCGATAATCAAAAGATAAAGGGCTTGTTGAATCAGGCAAAAAAGATCATCGATCTCGCTGACTAAGAGCACGTCAAATATAAATCCACCAATAAAGAAAATAATTTCAAGCATGGTCTCGTGTTTTTTATAAATTTCTATAAGGCTTGTCTTCAATCGATGGATCATTGCAGTTATGCTAATGCTTTTTAAAATTGAAAGCAAATTGAAGTGGGACAGAAAAAATTCCCCTTCCGTGGGGAATTTGTCACATGCATATTGACTAGTAAGTATAACCTAAAAATTCTAATCGTAGATCTTCCGAAGTGCGACTTTTTAAGTCGGACTTTGACGAGGGCTGGTAACCAACTGAATGAGTCTCTTCTGATTCTGGGTGAACGAAAAGCTTCTTAATTTGATCAACCACGACCCGACTGATTGGACGCGCTGCTCGATCCGCGCGATCTTGCATAATGTGATGAATGGAATCCATATAAATCTCCTTTTTTGGTGAACATGTAAGTCTACAAAAAGGAATTGCAATCAAGGAGCCAAAAATTTTAAGCGTGTTTTTAATCCTTGGTTTTAAGTCGACTGTCGTTGTCGGCGATAAATTTATTAAGTTCTTCAGCGATACCTAATAATTTGAGCCACTGTTCTTTGTAAAGCGTGACCGGGAAACGACCCATGCCGTAAACCGACAAAGCTCCTTTTTCACTGACCTTCATGGATAATGTACCTTGGCCCGATTTTTTATTTTTGAGGGCTTCATTTTCGGCTCTTAATCGTTCTAATTCTGCTTTCATATCTTCAGACATAGTTCCACCTTTTGGTTATTATTATTAAAGCCTATCTAATCATAAACCGCTTGTCGAACAAAGCATGAACTCGACCGAAGATTATTTTAGTGACTTAAATCTTATATGTAAGTAATATGTAAATATGAATGAGAATAGGGATATTAAAACGCTTCAAAAAAAATTAGCTATTTTAGCCGATGCGGCCAAGTACGATGCTTCCTGTTCAAGTAGCGGCGGCAAGCGAAAGCGCGATGTCAACGGAATGGGAAATAGCGAAGGCATGGGGATTTGCCATAGTTACGCGCCGGATGGGCGTTGTATCAGTTTGCTCAAAATTTTATTAACAAATTTCTGTATTTACGATTGCAAGTTTTGTATCAACCGTGTTTCCAGCGACGTTCAGCGCGCCCGCTTTACCCCTGAAGAAGTCATTTGGCTGACACTTGAATTTTACCGACGTAATTATATTGAAGGTTTGTTTTTAAGCTCCGGTATCATCGACAGTTCGGATGCCACCATGGAACTTCTCATTCGCGTGGCTCGGGGCTTACGGGAAGTTCATAAATTTAACGGCTACATTCATCTCAAAGTTGTTGCCGGGGCGTCTCAGGAATTGATCGAAGAAGCCGGTAAATGGGCTGATCGGATCAGCGCCAATATCGAAATGCCGGTTCAACCCGATCTGGATTTACTGGCTCCGGCAAAAACCATCGCAGCGGCGACGCAGACCATGGAACAAATTTCGGACAAGGTGATTGAAACTAAAGATAATTTAAAATCTTTTAAATCAACGCCGCAGTTTGCACCGGCGGGACAAACTACGCAGATGATCGTTGGTGCTACTCCGAGCGCCGATTTGGAAATTTTAAAAACCTCAGAAAGTCTTTACGAGAAATTTTCGCTGCGTCGGGTTTATTACTCAGCTTACAGCCCGATCCCCCACGCCGATGCTATTTTACCGGCGCATAAACCCAGTCTTGTTCGCGAAAATCGATTGTATCAAGCTGATTGGTTGCTTCGATTTTATGGTTTCAAAGCTCATGAATTAGTGAATGCGGCGACCCCGAATCTCAGTTTAGACATTGATCCAAAAACATCCTGGGCTTTAGTTCACCGTGAAAATTTTCCCATTGATGTAAACAAAGCTGCTCGAGCTTCGCTCTTACGAATTCCTGGCGTGGGGGTAAAAAACGTGGAAAGAATCATTCAATTAAGACGCTTTCATAAAATCACTTTAGTTGATTTACAAAAAATGCACATTGCTATTTCTCGAGCTAAATACTTTGTGGTCACTGCAGATCACAATCCGAATATCTGGATGCTGGATTCAGAATCTTTAAGTCAAAGGCTTAAACCACCGGCCCAGCAATTATCACTTTTTGATGCTCCAGCAGCGAGCGAATTATGATCCAAGTTGATTTTGAGAAAAACTTTATGAGTTGGCGAGAAAATGCCCGAAAATTTCTAGCTGACGCAATTCCACCGGATCAAATTAATTGGAGTCAGGATGAACTGTCTTTATTTACTTTTGATGCCAGCTCTCAAGATGTAAAAAAACCTGTTTCAAATAATGATTTTAAAGTTCCGCCGGAACTTATCAGCCAATTCAAAACGCTTTCTTACGCTCGAGATGAAGACCGCTGGAATTTGATGTATAAAATATTATTTCGGTTGTGTTATGAAAATACGGGCTTACTCAGTATTTCGATTGATCCCGATATCAATAAAGCCGAAAAACTCCAGAAATCCGTACGCCATGATATCCATAAAATGCATGCCTTTGTTCGTTTTAAAAAATCTTTTGTCGACGAAAATGAGGTCTATGTGGCTTGGCATAAACCAGAACATTTGATTGTGCGACCGGGAACCGAATTTTTTGCGCGTCGCTTTGGCGATAAACGTTGGAGTATTTTTACGCCGGACGAATCAGCTCATTGGGATTTAAAAAAAATCACTTACGGAGCTGGTATGGCGCAAAGAGATTTTCAAGGGGTCGACGATTGGGATGAAATTTGGAAAACCTATTATAAATCTATTTTTAATCCGGCAAGAATAAAGATAAAAATGATGAAATCAGAAATGTCTCCAAAGTATTGGTCCAGCATGCCCGAAACATCTTTGATCCGTGATTTGGTGCGCGATGCACCCAAGGCACTGCAAAAAATGGCGGAAAATATTAATACTTCAGCGGTTGTCGATTTGAAGCTTTCCTTATCAGAACTTAAATCAAAATCATCAAGCTGTCAGGCTTGTCCACTTTACGCGAAAGCGACACAAACCGTTTTTGGAGTAGGCCCGGAAAATGCCAGCATTATGATCGTCGGAGAACAACCCGGAGATCAAGAAGACCGCACGGGAAATCCCTTCGTAGGCCCGGCCGGAGAAATTTTATCCCAGGCGCTCATTCAAGCTGGAATAAAAAAAGAATCCGTTTATATCACCAACGCTGTTAAACATTTCAAATGGGTGCCGCATAAAAATATGCGCCTTCACCAAAAACCATCTGGGCCTGAAATGCACGCGTGCAAACCTTGGTTAGAAGCTGAAATAAAAAAAATTAAACCCCAAGTGATCATAGCACTGGGAACAACAGCCGCGACGGCCATTATAGGAAAGCTTCCAAAAATAAAAGATGAACGAGGAAAAATTATCTCAAGCCTAGCCTGCGCGCCGAAAGTCATTATTTCCTGGCACCCGTCCGCTTTATTAAGAGCCGGAAATGAAACAGAATCTACGGAAAAGATGCAACAGCTGGTGGATGATTTAAAACTGGCGTTATCAGCGGAAGAATAGATAAAATTCTATAATGTATCGAAACAAGAAGTCGGGCTTTTTCAGTGGCATTCAGAGCTTCTCAGATGCTTTAGAAAAATGGGCTAAAACCGTCTTTGACAGGCATTACGGAAGTCTTTAAGCTTAAAGTCATGTTTCGGTGCCGCTCTAAATTATTTTTTATTTTACTGATCACGGCGATTTCGCATTTTGCCTTCGCTCAAGTTTTTATTCCGATGACCAATTGGCGTTCGATGACGGCCAACTTGACAATTTCAGATGCCACCATTTTTAATATGGGTATTTTGCCTTTAAATGCTCCCGTCCAAAGAACTCTGACTTTAACTAACAGCGGGACCGGCATGATTAACAGCATGAGCGGCACCATGTTTGGCGTTTCGCAATTTACTTTTGCCGGTGGAAGCTACCCCGGCTCCGGTGGCACTTGCGGGATATTTTTATCACCGAGTTCAACTTGTACGGTGGTCTTGGCTGCGCAGTCCAGCACCGCAGCCACTTTCAGTGATGTCATGACGATTAATTACACCGACAATAACGGAGGGCCGTATATTTCACGACGGCCGGTGACCGTGCGTGTGAACAGTTCAACCGTGACGGCCATCACCCTGAATTACTCTTCGGGAACGCTACCGGTGGGTAACACACAACAAGTAAAATGTATCGGGACCACTTCGGATGGTGGAAGTATTGATCTCACCGCATCTTGCACCTGGGCGTCGGCCAACGCGACGATAGCCTCAGTGAATAATGCAGGTTCTAAAGGCCTGATTACCGGGGTTGCTAACGGAGGGCCGGTCAACATCACCGCTACCTTCGGTGGATTTAATGCTTCGGTGGCCGTCACTGTCGCCGCTGCCGCGCAAAATTTTATCGAAAAAGGCGACGGACTTTTCGGTCGTTATTTTGTTTCGCAAACCGGTGCTTCACCAGAAGCTCCGTTTACGACATTGGTCAATCAGCGCGTTGATGCCAATGTGGATTTTGTGTGGGCGACAGGGCTTAATCCTGCGGGTGGTGTCGCCAATTACGGAATTCATTGGACCGGACAAGTTGTGGCGCCGACATCTGGAGCTTATTGTATGGGTACAAATTCTGACGACGGTGTCAGACTTTGGATCAATAATACTTTAGTTATAAATTCCTGGATTGACCAGGGTCCCACCGATCGAACCGGCACATTTACTTTTGTGGCTAATCAAAAATATCCG
>JACMMZ010000015.1 GCA_014378775.1 Pseudobdellovibrionaceae bacterium | reverse complement strand
TTTATAACAACGAGCTAAACCCAAACTGGCTTTGGTATTTTTTGGATCCGCATCCACTACACGCTGGTAGATTTCTTGCGCGGTGGTGGTTTTTTCTTGTTGCTCGTAAAATTCAGCCAGCGCTAATCGGTAGTCTGCAGTGTAAGGAAAACTTTTGATCAGCTCGAGATAATATTTTTCAGAACGCTGACTTCCGTCTTTGGCAAAAATATAGCGGGCGTAAGTGATTTGTGATTCGGGCCATGCTGGCTCTAGATCAATCGCGCGCGCCGCATATTTTTGTGCATTTTCTAAAGCGCGGGCCTTTTCTGATTCTAGGCCTTCGCTGCCGGCTTGACCTGGTCTAAAATAAATTTCAATATTAATATTGGCCAATAAAGTTAGTAATTCAACGTCAACATCGTACTGCTTGTAAGCTTTCAATCCCACATTAAAGGCTTGAGTTAAATTATTCTTTTTCCATTCGAGACGCGCGCGGCTTTTCAATATTTCGTAATTGTTGGGATCAATTTTTTGCGCTTCTAATAATGTGATTTCCGCGTCGGCGAAGTTATAACGTTGAATGAGATAGTCAGCTTTCAAAGAATAACCCGCAAAAAGTTTCGGATCTATTTTGAGCGCGCGATCAATCCAAGCCAATGAATCACGTACTTGGGTCAAAGCGCGCATGCTTCGCGCAATTTTTAAAGCTAATAAAGTATTTTTTTGATCGTTATCAAAAGCCGCCCGGTAGCGTCCTTGCGCCGCTAAATAATCACCTAAGCGGTAAAACTGATCCCCTTCAATAATGAGTTCAGTCACTTGCGCACTTTCGATCGCTAAAGATTCGCCGCCTAAAGAAATAAATAAGTCTTTCATCGCACGGTGAGTAGGACTAATTTTTAAAGCAGCCTGCACCACTTCCAGAGCTTTTTTATTTTGTTTTCTTTCTAATAGCAAAGCTGCGTACTCTTGAAGCGCCTCGAGGTGCAAATCTTTCGGAATTGTTTGTTGAATTTCGTAGGCTTTCAAGAAAACTTCAAAAGCATCGCGATCTGTTTTTAATTTTTGTAAATTTAAAGCTAATCCGTACAAAGCTGCTTTGTAATTTGGATGCTTCAATAAAATTTTGTCGAACGTGACTATTGATTCGGTGTATTTATTTTGTTTATACTGGATGCGACCAATATTATATTCAGCTCGCACCCAACCAGCAAATTGTTTGGCGGCTTCTGTATAATAGGCTTCGGCATTCACAAAACTACTGGACTCGTCTAAAAGGTCACCTTTGATGATATACAAAAATGGAAAAAGTAGAAAACTTTTCTCGGTATTTTGATCCAGAACTTTTTCTAAAACGGCACGAGCATCGTTAGTTTGGCCCTTGATCAAAAGATAAATAGTTTGGCACGAATCAGAGTAGCTTGAAATAGGATTGGTCAAACGGGCTTGCTTAACCACGGCGGAGGCCGCCTTAAGATCGTTGGCGACTTGTTTTGTATACGGCCATAATGATTGATACACGGCACATAAAAGTCCTAATGATTCGATATCACTTTTTTGTCCTTCAACAGATTCTACCAGTAAATTCTGAGCTTTCAAAAGATCATCGACGACACCGCCTCGAATAAGCGCGATGGCTTTCACTTTTAATTGCTGAACTTCGTCGGTTGAAATATCAGTTTTTTTAAAATTCGGCGTAACTAAAATCCAGCTTTTATTAACTTCCGATCCGCTCGAAAAATAATAAGCCAATCCGCCAATTAAGCCGGCGACAAATAAAATAAAAACTGGAAATAACTTTTTTAAAATTTCTTGTCTTTTTTGCCGCATCTGACTTTGTTCAAACTGAAACTGAATTTTTTGTTTTTCATCTAAAGTCTGCATCCGCACAACGGTCGGGGAGCTTTTTACTTCAGCGGGACTTGGTTCGGGCTCAAGTAACTTTTTAAGATCGAACGCAAATTTAACATTTGTGTTCTCTCGCGTAGGCACAGAATCCACATCATCCGGAAAAGGCTCGGGAACCTGCGAAACCCGAATCACAGTTTTTGCATCCATCTTTATCGCTTTTTTCTCGTCGCGTTCGATTGGATTTTCTAAAGATTCCAAAAGAGTTTCATAAAACTCCATCTGTTTCGATATAGGTCGCCAATCCCCTTCGGGATAATGAGCGATATATTCCTGACCGGAAAAAATACCTTCTAAAATCATTTTGCAAACGATATCGGTTGAGTAAGGACCCTTCACCTGTTCAGATTCAAGCTTGATAAGCCACTGCTCAGACTGTTCTTGAGCTGTGGACTTAGGGGGTTTTTGCTGACTCATCATTTAATTATAAGGGATCCAGGTACCCTGTGAATCTTAATCTATTTTTCACTCTAAAAATTGGTCCCATACCTGACCAAAGTCTGTTCTTGGAACCACTCCTAGTTCCAACCTGGAACTAAGTCCAGTATAGAACCACTTTTTTCAAATCTAAAACGATTCTATTTATTTTAAGCGTTTCAGAATGTGGCATATCCATTGCTATGTGTGGAGTTATGTTTAGATGGTTAGCGATAGCATATATTGTTGCTGTGTTAGTAGTTTCGGCGAAAGCCAAAGCAAACAATGAGATCCGAAATGCTCCGAATTTAGTTTTTGATCATCAAACGGATAAGTAGTTCAAATTAAGGATCCCCTCCCGACGTTTGAACAAAATATTTGTTTGGTGAATTCAGTTTCAAAATTAAAACTTCTGCTAGCAGTAGCACCTGTTTTGTTAAAGCTTTGTTGTGGCCCCTCCTCAACAAAGCTTTTTTTTTACTTTTTTTTTGAAACCCCTAATGCATCCGCTGAACCTGTGCCCCCAACGAAACTAATTTTCCCTCAAGATTTTCATAACCACGATCCAAATGATAAATTCGACTGACTTCCGTCGACCCCTTAGCTACCAACCCCGCTAAGACCAAAGAAGCTGATGCACGAAGATCCGTTGCCATGACCGGCGCTCCAGAAAGAGCTTTCGGTTTTCCGCGAACGACCGCCACTTGAGTTTTCGGAGTGATGTCAGCGCCTAAACGCATGAGTTCATTCACGTGCATAAAGCGATTTTCAAAAACCGTTTCCGTAATCACACTGGTACCTTCAGCTATTGTCATCAAAGCCATAAACTGCGCTTGAAGATCGGTGGGAAATAAAGGGTGAGGAGCCGTAATAATATCGACCGCTTTCCAAGTCTTCAAAGGATGAACGCGCATGGTGTCTTCAGTTATATCAATCTTGAATCCGGCTTCGCGCATCTTCATAATCAAAGCGTCTAAATCATGAGGCTGACATTTTGTAACAGTCACGTCCCCTCCGGTAATGGCGCCAGCGATCAACAATGTCCCGGCCTCGATACGATCAGGCATGATGGAATGACGGGCCGGAGTTAATTTTTCGACTCCCGTGATTTTAATCACGCTAGTTCCTTGACCAACAATTTTAGCACCCATTTTATTAAGATAATTAGCTAGATCAACGATCTCGGGTTCTTTGGCCGCATTTTCAATTGTGGTTACTCCGCTGGCAAGAACAGCAGCCATCAATAAATTTTCAGTTCCACCAACCGTGGTTTTTTCAAACAAGACGGTTCCGCCTTGTAATTTTTTGGCTTTGGCAAAAACGTATCCGTCGCGCAATTCAATTTCAGCTCCTAAGGCTTTCATAGCATCCAAATGAAGATCAATCGGACGAGTTCCGATCGCACAACCACCCGGTAAAGAAACGGTCGCCTCACCGTATTTAGCCAGCATCGGACCAAGACAAAGAATACTGGCACGCATTTTTCGAACTAAGTCATAATGAGCTTCAAAAGTTTTGAGCTTTGAAACTTTAATTTTTAGAGTGTGCTGAGAATCACCCTGACCTCTCACGGTTTCACAGCCTAAACTTTTTAATAAATCCGCGGTGGAATCAATATCTTTTAAAAGAGGTACGTTATCAAAAGTATGCTCACCTTCAGCTAACAAAGTTGAAAATAAAATCGGTAAAGCGGCATTCTTTGCGCCGCTGGTAGCAACCGTCCCGTTCAAAACATTTCCGCTGATGACTAACATTTTATCCATATTTAATCCTTACTTATTAATACCTACGATGATGCGATCTTTTCCTGACAAATCTTGAACCACACTGACCTCTGAAAATAATTTCAAAGACTCAAAGTGATCGAACATGATTGGTCCTTGAAGATGTCCCATCTCGAAGGCCATGATTCCCGGTTTTTTCAAACTACTTCCACAAAGCTTAGACCAATTCTGTAAAAATAAAAGCCCTTTATTTTCTGCAAATAAAGCCGTGGCCGGTTCAAATTTTCGAACATGGGGATCCACATCGGTATCTGTGACATCGATATAAGGCGGATTCGATACAATACAATCAAAGGCCTGAAGCCCAAAATTCACCGTATCTTCAAAGGGGATATTTTCCACAGAAGTTTCCACAACCACTGCCCGGTCCTGCAAATTTAATTTTTCAAGATTGAGTTTAATATTTTGAATCGCGATTTTTGATATATCCACGCTGACTAATGTGGCGGTAGGTATTTGTTTTAAAATTGAAAGACCGATGCAGCCAGAACCGGCCCCAAGATCCAGGATCCGAGGATTTTCTATTTTATTTTTTTCGATAAATTTCAAAACTTCTTCTACCACGTGTTCGGTCTCGGGCCGAGGTACTAAAACCCCCGGCAAAACTTTAAACACTTCACCGAAGAAACCTTTTTCTTCGGTGATATAAGCCACCGATTCACCTAATGAACGACGACGAACATATTCACGACAAATCTGAACTTCTGCTTCGTTGAGGGGCTGTTCATATTTTACGTATAAAGAAATACGATCTATTTTTAAAGCGTGGGAAATTAAAAGCTCAGCGTCGAGTCTTGCCGATTCAATTTTTTTATCTTTAAAAAACTGAATCGATTTGGTCAGAACTTCTTTGAGTAACATGGAACTTAGTACGGGCTCGAGGATTGTTTTTTTAAGGCCTCGGCTTGGAAATAAGCAATTAAAGGATCAACTAAATGTCCAAAGGATCCACTCATTACGGCATCTAAAGCATGCGTGGTTAAACCGATCCGATGATCGGTAATGCGCGTTTGCGGGAAATTATAAGTTCTAATTCTTTCCGATCGATCACCGGTTCCGATTTGATCTAACCGGGCGTCAGAGGCTTCTTTTAATCTTTTTTCATCTTCTAAGCGTTGCAATTTCATTCCTAAAATTTGAAATGCTCGCTCTTTATTGGAAGTCTGTGATTTACCTTCTTGGCTATGCACTAATATCCCGGTCGGAATATGATGAAGACGAACGGCTGATTCTGTTTTATTCACGGACTGTCCGCCGGCTCCTGAAGCCCGCATAACGTCGATTGTAATATCCTTCATGTCAATTTTAACATCGACCACTTCCACTTCGGGAATAATAGCGACGGTCACCGTTGAAGTATGAACACGCCCCGCACCTTCGGTGGCGGGAACTCGCTGTACGCGGTGAACACCTGATTCATATTTTAATTTACTAAATACCGATTCGCCGTTGATGCTGGCGATCACTTCCTTAGCGCCGCCGACGTTACCATCCGAGTAAGAAATCAATTCCACTTTCCAACCTTGGGTCGCGGCGTAGCTGACATATCCCCGGAATAATTCATCGGCGAAAAGCGAAGCTTCGTCGCCACCCGCTCCGGCTCGAATTTCAAGAAGACAGTTTTTATCATCGTTAGGGTCTTTAGGAATGAGCGCAATTTTGAGAGTGTCTTCTAAAACCGGAACTTCGGCTTCGAGCGCTTTAATATCTTCACGAATCATTTCGCGCATTTCAGAATCAGTTTCGTTGACGAAAAGATCTTTATTTTCCTGAAGAGCTGCCGATTTTTTTCTAAACTCTCGGTACAAAACCACAATCTTTTCCAAGTCAGAAAATTCTTTCATTAAAGCGCGATATTTTTTCTGATCAGACGCAACGTCTGGCCTTTGAAGTGACATGTTCACTTCTTCATAGCGTGATTCAACTTGGTCAAGTTTCGAAAACATAAGAATAGCCTCGGTAAAATAAAAAAGCGGCCTTGGTGTGCCGCTTTGATTCCTGAGAAGATAAATCTCAAGATTGAAATAATTTGTAAGTTACTTAGTGGTTTTTGGAGCGTCAGCTGCTGCCGGAGCTGCTGGAGCGACTGCATCAGTCTTGCCGTAACGTTTTTTGAAACGATCGATACGACCTTCTGTATCCATAATACGTTGTTTACCAGTGTAAAACGGATGGGAAGCTGAAGAAATCTCAACTTTAATTAATGGATATTCTTTACCGTCAGTCCATTTAATCTTGTCTTTAGAATCCATAGTTGTTGTTCCTAAGAATTGGTAATCGGCAGACATATCTTTGAAAACAACAGTTTTCAATTTCGGGTGTATTCCTTGTTTCATAATTCGTCCTTTATTAATAAAAATAAGACTCTTTAGATAGCATACCGGCCGTGCTGCATACAAGCGGAAATCCGTGTAATTCGTGGTAAACCCTACCTCGGGGGAACTCCGCTGCTTATTTATTAAACAGCTGTGTCTCGTATTGATACCGCGGTTACAGGAACCTTCCTCATTTTTCTTCAGTTTAAAGTCCAGCAGCCGATAAATCCTTTATGAATGAAACAAAGTCTTATGGGATCTCTTTAAATTTTTCAGATCGAATTACACTCTTTATTTCCGGAGCTCTTTCGTGGAGACAATTTAAAAACAACGATACTTTTTATATCCAACAAAGTGAAATTCAGTTTTTAACGAATGCTCGGTTGAATAATAAAAAATTTATCTGTTTTTTCGAAAGAGCCTCAAAATCCATCATTTGCCTTTGGTCAAAACAGCATACTCTTTAATTTACACAGAAAACCAATCATTAATTCGTTCATGGTTTGTAGTTCCAGCGAAAGTATTTAAGTATCAAGTAGTTCCAACTCTCGCACTTTTTTCATCGTTTTTTGTAACCTTTGCATTCTTCAGTTTATTCAGGCTTTCATCGTTACAAAACTATTTCCTATCTAAAACTTGTGACTCTCACTGCGCAGACTTCATGGGAAAATTTTCTTTTGCTCCTGCGTTGTTTTTGCTATGTACGTTTGGTTTTCCCATTTTCTATTTGGTGACAAGATACTTTTTAAATCGTTTTTCTAAATTTAGATGTGGCCCACCTGTTCTAGAATTTTTGGGTCTTGCCATGATGGTTTTACCGATAACAATCGTGATACATGACGCTTTATCTCGTCCCGTGGCCCAGGTTATCTACAATCACTGGCGAAGCGGATCTCTCAATCAAACAACGATAGCAAAAATCGAGTCCGAATTTAAAAGTAAATCGGATGCAAAGCGCACTGCCGCAGCTGCTTCAGAGAAAGCGACGGAATAAAATTGTCTACTTATAAAATCAAACTTTCTTTTTCAAATAAAATAAACCTTTATCTCTTTGAATTCTGCAAGTGGAATAAATTTCCAGCCAGTGAGCAATTAATTTTACATGCAGATCAAATTTTGGGAATTAAAAATCCTCCATTAAATTTTGGTTTATTTATGTTATATTTTAAAATGAATGATCAGTTTGCTTGTATAGAGTTGAAGAAAAAGGAATATCCAGAGCTTTTTGAAAATTACCGCCACAGTATATTTGATTTTCGATCAATTCAAAAACAGCGGTCCAAACAAACCGGAACTGTTTTGGCTTTGTTTTTATTTGCAACCATAGCATCAAGTTTTTTAAGTTGGGGACTTTTAAGCTTAATCCCTTTTCAAGGTTTATTGGAAAGTCCAGCATGCCAAAAAGATTGCGTCGATACGATGCATAAGTTCTTCGTCGCATTATTGGGAACGTATTTCTATCCTGTTTCCTCTTTGGTATTATCTTATTTTTCGATTCGCTATTTTTCTAAAAAGTATTTTAAAGTGCCGTTGCGAATGTTTGTGTTTCTTTCGTTCATCGGCTACGGGAATTTTTGCTTTCAAACGAACAAGGATGTCTTCAGTGATAAAAATAAAGTCCTGATTTCCCATTGGGAAAAAGGAACGTTAAATACGAACACCATCAACGAAGTTCGTGCTCAATTCAATAATCCGCAGCGAGAAGCTGCCAATACGAAAGAAAAATAAAAAGCCGATGTTTCCACCGGCTTTTCTAATTTACGACTCAAATCGCG
>JACMMZ010000141.1 GCA_014378775.1 Pseudobdellovibrionaceae bacterium | reverse complement strand
GGGCCTATAGTAGCGCTTACTGCTCATGCAATGGAAGAAGAACGTCAGCGCTCCGAGCAATCTGGATTTACCCACTTTCTGACAAAGCCGATCAACCGCCGCAGTTTACTTGATCTGTTATCTACGTTTGTTCGTTAACTTGTTATTAGAATAGGTAAAGCCTGGGCAAACCAGGTTAGTGTTTGTAATGTATTCAGTTACTTTAATTGTTATTGGGTTGTTCCCGAGATCACTTGAAATACTAGAAAGTGTTGAATTAAGGTAACTACGGGGGATTTATACTACATCTAATCGACCGTGATCACTTGAAATGCTAGAAAGTGCTGAATCAAAGTAACTACGGCGACTCGTGCAATAAGCACGAAGACAAGGATTATTGTATGTCTAAAGCTCCTAAGAAAAAAAGTGCCTCGAAGCATAATCAAATGCAGAAATGCCCGACTGGCATCAAGGGTTTTGACGAAATCACAGAAGGCGGGCTTCCGAAAAATAGAACCACTTTAGTTTCAGGTGGTCCGGGCTCGGGTAAAACTTTGTTGGGAATTGATTTTCTAATTAGCGGCGCGATTAACTTCAAGGAGCCCGGTGTCTTCATGTCCTTTGAAGAGACCGAAGACGAACTTTATAAAGATGTCGCTTCTTTGAACCTAGATTTAAAAGGGCTTGTTTCACGAAAAAAAATTCTGATAGAGCATGTTGTTTTGGAACGTAAAGATATTCAAGAAAACGACTTTAATCTTGAAGGGCTACTGATTCGTTTGGAGCATGCAATTGATACCATTGGTGCCAAACGAGTTGTTTTAGATTCTATTGAATCACTTTTTGCAGGAATCACGGATGTTGGTATTCTGCGCTTGGAAATAAAAAGACTGTTCAGATGGCTTAAGAAAAAAGAAGTGACGGCAATTGTTACCGGCGAACCTGCAAAAGACTCTTTTACTCGTCATGGCCTAGAAGAGTACATTTCTGATTGCATAATTCTTTTAGATAACAGAGTGAAAGAGCAAATTTCAATCCGCAGAATTCGTATCATTAAATATCGTGGCTCAAATCATGGAACAAACGAATATCCCTTCGTCATCGATCAAGAGGGACTTTCAGTCATTCCAATCACATCGGCCGGGCTTGATCAACCAGGCACATCTCAAAAAGTTTCGACGGGTGTTCCGTCGTTGGACAAAATGTTTAAGGGCGGTAAACCAGGTTACACCAGAGGTAGCACGGTGCTGGCTTCAGGTACTGCGGGTACTGGAAAAACAAGCTTAGCTGCGGCGTTTGCAGTAGCCAGTTGTAAACGCGGAGAACGCTGTCTTTTTTTATCTTATGAAGAATCATCAGGGCAACTCATCCAAAATATGAGTCCTATAGGTATTCACTTTGAACCATGGATAAAAAAAGGACTTTTAAAGATTGTATCCACAAGACCATCTTTTTTTGGTTTAGAAATGCATTTGCTTGATTTATATAAGCTCATTGCAGAGTTCAAACCGAAAGCTGTTGTCATAGATCCCCTGACAAGTCTCATTGGCGAGGGGGACCAACGCGAAATTCGATCAATGATTACCCGTATGATTGATCTTTTGAAATCCAATGGAATCACCAGCTTTTTTACAAGTCTTGTTTCTTCAGCTTCACAAAATGATACCAGCGGCGAAATCGGAGTGTCGTCCCTAATAGACACTTGGATTGTCGTTCGAGAATTAGAAGAAGACATTGGTAAAAAACGTATTCGTGGGTTATTCATTGTAAAATCTCGTGGCACGGGTCACGAAAGTGACGTCCATAAATTGGTTTTGAGTGATGATGGAATTAAACTAATGCCAATGGATAATAGGTCCACTGCCGTAGCTAATAAGGTAAAAAAGACAGGTAAAGTTGTTTCTGAAGATGCAAAATGAGTAAATACGGAAAAATTTTTCCTGGAGACCTGGAGACCTGGAGACCTGGAGTAGCTTATGGGAAAATTAAATCCTAAGTTCATTGTTGGCATTGGCGGCTCGGCTGGAGGTCTCACCGCATATGTGGCGCTATTAGACTCCCTGCCGTCTAATACAGGTATGGCCTTTGTCATTGTTTCGCATATTCTTCCCACAGCAAATAGTCAGTTAGCTCAAATTTTATCAAAGCACACGAAAATGCAAGTCAAGGTGGCTTCCACGGCAATGCCGATCCTGCCTAATCACGTCTATGTGAATCCTCCGAACGCGGATATTACAATTGAAAACTATACATTAAAAATCGTCTCTCCGCGTACTAGGGGGAACGTACAGGTAGATATTTTTTTGACTTCTTTAGCACAGGCTATGGGCGTGCGCGCGATCGGAATTATCCTCTCAGGGTATTTTGGCGATGGCACAGAGGGATGTAAGCTCATAAAGGCGAATGGAGGAGTAACCTTTGCTCAGGATGCATCTGCCGAAGTAGACGGAATGCCTATTAGTGCTCAGGCTTCAGGTTGTATTGATTTTGTTCTACCACCCGATAAAATTGCAGGCGAACTACAGAGATTGAGTTTGCTTTAAAACTAGTGAAGACTTCTTTTGTGCTTTGGTTCCAGTTTAGGAATGGTAAAATAAAATGTGCTTCCTTCTCCTACTTTCGATTGTACCCATAGCCGCCCGTGATGCGCTTCGATAAACATTTTTGAAATGTACAAACCTAGGCCCAAACCACTTCGATCTTTTGAACCAAGCTGAGCAAAACGATCAAAAATATAATTCTTCTTCTCTTCAGGGATGCCCGGCCCGGAATCGCGAACAAACACTTGTATTCCCGTTTCATTTAAAGTCGCACCGACTGCGATCGATCCTCCGGCGGGCGTAAATTTAAGAGCATTTCCTATCAGATTCGAAAGAACTTGCATGATTCGATCGCGGTCAAAAACAAAATCACTAGAAATATTTGAAGGTAGTGAACGCAAAATCACATTCTTAGCTGACGCCAAAAAAATGAAGCTTTCAACGGAATCACGAATCTTTTTATCAATGTTGTGAGCTTCTAAATTGAGTTCAAATTTTCCCTCAGAAATACGCTCTATATCGAGGAGATCGCTTATCAAGCGCAAAGCAGCATCTGTATTTCGTTTTATTAATTCAATCCAAGATTTTACTTCTGAATCTAATTTATACGTAGTGTCTTCTAAGAGCATTTCTGCGCATGAGGAAGCAGTCCCTATTGGATTTCTAAGATCGTGGCTGACAATCGCAAGAAATTCATCTCGAGTTGTAAGCGAAAATTTAGTTTTTGAGTGCGCAGCAACTTCATCCGACAGAAGGTCAGTGGAGTAGAGCACTTCTGAATCGGTTCGGTCCCGCTCTGAGAGGATGTTCTTATCGGTTTGTCCTCTTTCATCTTCGAGAAACTCACTCATTAATGCATTTTTTAATTCGCGTTCACGAACCATTGCCGAATCTACCTGCGCGCGCTGCTGCTTCATCGCTTTGTCCGCAGCACATCTTTCTTCATGTAACCGATCGTCACTAATTTTTCTTTCGTCTTTTATATCATATCCAACTTTGTCTCGTTCGTTATCACGAAGCGTGTCGGCTGCTATACGCGATGATGAAGTTATTTGATCTGCTTCATTTCGCGCGGCCTTAACAGACTCGTCAATCCGACGATCAACTTTCCCTCTGGCCTCTTGGAGTGATTCATCGGTTTTACCACGTCCTACAGTTAAACTGCGCTCAGTTTTTTTATGTTCCGTCTCTAAAAAGGATGGACGTTTAGAGTTATTCATTAGGTCTCCTAGTGTGGTGTTTACTATCACGACCATGAAAGTTCCGATATAATAAAAAGATGCGTATGCGATCCAACGCAGTCAGCATCAACATTTGTCCCAATCCAGCTTTGTAAAAAGGCATGATGTGGCAATTTTACCCAATCATTTATTACATAACTTTTTTATGAACTGGTATTTCAGCCACGACAGAGAAGGCTCTAAATATCATCTAAAGAATTTTCGAGTACTAATTGCGGCACGATTAATGCTTAACTAAATGAGCATGAAAAATCCGCGAATACTAATTATAGAGGATGACGAAGATATTCGAGAACTTTGCCAGATACTACTTATTAAAGCTGGCTTTACTGTCGAAACTTGTGTGAATGGTCTCGAAGCGCTAATCGCTTTACAAAAGCATGATGAACCTTGTCTTATTTTATTGGATATGATGATGCCAATTATGAACGGACGTGAATTCATGGCAGCATTCACAAAAAAACCACATACAATAGTGCCAATACCAGTCTATCTAGTTTCTGCTACAGGGGATAAAAACGACGGAAAAGAGATGGGATGCCTCGGTTTTTTAAAAAAACCATTTGATTGTGATGCCTTGCTTGCAATTGTGGACACTCATTGCAAAAGCCGTTATCTCAATATAGCCCTAGCTAAGACCGTCGGTCCGCAAGAAAATTTATCCAGTCAACATGTTGCGTTTTAGAAGACCCCACCATTTACTATTTAAAACTGAGTGATCTTCCCCAATAAAACGGACACAAAATTCATGCTGCGAGCGCCAAGTTTTCGTAATCGATTGGGCTCATGTAACCCAAGGATGAATGAAGTCTTTGGCGATTGTACCAGGTTTCGATCCACTCGAAAATTGCTTGCTTAGCTTCTTCTCGGGTTTTAAAATTTGTTCTGTAGACTAGTTCTGTTTTTAGCGAATGAAAAAAACTTTCGCAGTGGGCATTGTCCCAGCAATTTCCACGTCTAGACATACTTGCAATAATTCCAGCAAGCTGGATTTTCTTTCGATACAGTTCACTTGCATATTGGGTGAACCCCGGTCGGTATGCGCTATAACCTCACCATCTTTTACGTCTTGCCTTCCTAGCTCCATAACCAGGGCATTCATGATTAACTCCAACCGCATGTTATCGTCGCTTGAAAAGCCCACGACTTTACGCGTGAATAAATCTAAATATATGGCAAGAAATAACCAGCCTTCATCAGTGTGAACGTACGTGATGTCACCGACCCAAACTTGGTTTGGCGCCATCACCGCATCTGCGTTTTCAGTTTCAAAAATTCCATCAGCAATCGGTAAATCGTGATTTGAATCCGTGGTCGTGATTTTAAATTTCTTCACGGCCTCGGATGCAATATTGCTTTTACGCATAATTTTTGCCACACGATTTTCACCGCAGCTAAAGCCTTCAGCGTGTAACATTTCCATCATCCTTGGCGCACCATAGGTCCGCTTACTAAAATCATGCACAGCCCTTATGCGCATCAACAGAGCCGAAGTCT
>JACMMZ010000140.1 GCA_014378775.1 Pseudobdellovibrionaceae bacterium | reverse complement strand
TGGGTATTAAATTGTCCTTCAGAGGCCTTATTGATTGTCACGGAAATGGGATCTAGATTTTGCGAGGCCACAAAGCTATCATAAATTTTTATCGATATTTTAGACGATTCTAAGACGACCCGACCGCTTTGATCCAATTTAATCACCGCTTGGAAACGAACTCCCGTGGTTGGGTCGTTAGGACTTGAACTGATGGTTCCGACATTTTGAGGTAAAGTGGTGGCAGATAAAAAGCTTTTAATATTTTGTTCAAACGTGGGCGAATAACTTGAGTTCGCATCAAAAATAGTTCCCATGGCCGATTGGCCCGAGGCACACTGATCTTGAAAGACAGAACTGTTACCGGAGTCACCATTCACCACATCTTGTCTTTGCGTGGTGGTGAAAGATCGAGCTCCACTTTTTGCCGGCGGCTTACATCCAACAATAACAAGTAATCCTAAAGTGATCATGGCAATTTTAATTTTTGAATTTTTCATTTGGACCTCCGACTTTATAAGTCTTCTCTATCTGTATGTACCGCAATCGCGGGGCCAAGGTCGTGTCTCAGAATGACCATGCCTTGCTTCAATGTGAGACGCTGTAATCGAATCTATTCGAGCATTTAAAACGCGACCCGAATAGTTAGTCAGCTGTTTAAAATTTTGACGGTGGTTATGAGTTTCCATGACTTTTCATACAGTCTCGATTAGGCTCTCAAACATGACATTAATTTCGGTTCATCAGATCACTAAGTCTTTTGCTTCAAAGAATCTTTTTAAAAAGATTTCATTCTCAATTGATTCTAATCAACGCATTGGCTTAGTCGGTCCGAACGGGGCCGGAAAATCGACGCTGTTTAAAATTTTGATCAACCAGATCCAGGCCGATGACGGGAAAATATCGTTCTCCAACAGTTTACGTTTGGGCTATCTTTCCCAAAAACCTGAATTTGGCCCAGATGAAATTATTTATGATTGCCTGATGAGTCAAGTCGATGATCCTTACGATGGACTCAATATAGCTTACGCTTACGAGCTGATTACGAAACTTAGTCTGGATATTCATCCTGAAAAAGAATTTGCAAAAATTTCGGAACTGTCCGGCGGTTGGCAAAAACGTGTGGCTTTGGCGCGGGAACTGATGAAAAAACCAAATCTTTTGCTGCTTGATGAACCAACGAATCATTTGGATATTCAAAGTATTCTTTGGTTAGAGGAATTCATCAACGCCCAAAATGATCTTTCATTTATGATCATTACTCATGATCGGGCCTTTCTACAGAACACCTGTAATATGATGTTCGATCTTGATCCACGAAACCCCGATGGTTTGATTAAATCCAACGGCTCTTACGTGCAATTCTTAGAAACGAAATCTATGTTGATGGATAGCCAAAAACGATTAGAAGATAAAAAACGAAACACCATGTTGATCGAAAAAGACTGGCTGGCTCGTGGACCCCAGGCCAGACTCACCAAGCAAAAAGCGCGGATCAACCGGGCCCATGATCTGATTGATGAAGTTGATAATTTAGAAAATAAGAACCAAGTTAAAAAAGTCGATTTTGATTTCGGCGTAAATCAAAATAGTCCTAAAAAATTAGTGGAGCTTAAAAATCTTTCTAAACGTTACAATGATGAAAGCCCTTTATTATTCTCAAAACTCGACGCTATGATCCGGCCAGGATCTCGCATTGGACTCTTGGGAAAAAATGGCTGCGGAAAATCGACTTTGATCCAAATTATTTTAGGCCATGAACAACCTTCAACCGGAGTCGCTTTTTTAAATCCCGACATTCAGGTTTGTTATTTCGAACAGGGAAAAGAAACTCTGAATTCTACCGATACGGTGCTGAAAGTGATCTGTCCTGAAGGCGATTATGTTCATTTGCATGGATTAGCAGTATTTGCTCGAAGCTACCTCAGCCGATTTTATTTTACCAATCAGCAAATGGACATGCCCGTTCACCAGTTGTCCGGGGGCGAGCAAAGTCGTTTACTGATCGCGAAACTCATGCTCAATCCAGCCCATGTGCTTATTTTGGATGAACCGACCAACGATCTGGATGTAGAAACCTTGGACGTGCTAAGTGATTGCTTATCCGATTTTGCGGGAGCTATTATTTTGGTCTCTCATGATCGTTTTTTTCTGGACCAAAACAGTAACGAAATCTGGGCCTTTACTGAAAATGGTGCCCGCGAAATTATCAAGTTCGCCGATTATAATCAGTGGTTAGATTGGTATCAAACCGCGGGAAAAAATGCGGCACCCAAAGTAGACGAAAATAAAAAATCAGATTCTAAAAAATCAAATAAAAAGCTGTCTTTTAAAGAACTTCACGAATTTCAAAATATCGAATCAATTATTTTAGAAAAAGAATCCTATCTCAAATCAAAACAGCAGGAACTGGTACAACCGGAAGTATCAAGTAATTTTAAAAAATTAAACGATCTGACCAGCGAAATTTCAAAACTCGAACCGGAAATTCAAAAATTGTATGCTCGGTGGCAAGAATTAGAAAAGAAAGTTCAAGAGTAACTAATCAAAAAGTTTCAGATTAACGGCGCTCGCATCGGCTTGGCTTTTTACTTTCATCAATGCCGGTTTGAAATCGGCTCGCGGTGACTTCAATTTTAAACTATCAGAAATCTCGTAACCTTTAAGTAAAGCCGTCGCTTGAATAATAATCTCGGGTGGTAAGCCAGCTAGCTCGGCCACTTGAATTCCGTAGCTCTTTCCCGCAGATCCTTCCCGCAGTAAATAAAGAAACTGAATCTGGGACGCTTTATCATTGATTTCCATGTGAACATTTTTTACTTGGGCGTAACGTTGATCCATAATAACGAGTTCATGATAATGAGTCGCAAAAAGCACATGAGCTTTTATATGAGTTAATACGTATTCTAAGATAGCCTGAGCCAAACACAATCCATCAAAGGTCGATGTTCCCCGACCCACTTCATCTAAAATAAGTAGTGAATTGTGATTCGCGCGATTAAGCATTTCCGCGGTCTCGGTCATCTCTACCATGAAAGTAGACAATCCCTCGGTCAGTTGATCGCTAGCTCCAATGCGGGTGAAAATGGAATCATACAATGGAAGCTCAGCGGCCGTCGCTGGAACAAAAGATCCCATCTGGGCCAAAATCGAAGTTAAAGCTACTTGTCGCATCAGCGTTGATTTTCCGGCCATGTTAGGCCCAGTAATGAGATAACATTCACTGGGATTAAGTAAAATATTATTTGCTACAAATTTCGAAATTTTGTTCTGGTCTCGTTGGAATTGCTCAACCACTGGATGACGTGAATCTTTAATGTGAAGCACCCCGTTTTTGCTTAACTTCGGCTGACAGTAATTTTCCTCTAAGCTGAGCCAAGCTAATGAGCTGTAAACATCAAGTTCGCTGCAAGCCTTGGCTAAATGAATCAAGTCTGAAGAAAATGATAAAATCTTTTCGCACAGATCCTCAAAAATTGTAAATTCTAATTCGTTTCTTCGGGTTTGGGCCGATAAGACTTTGCGTTCAATCTCGATTAATTCTTCTGTACAAAATCTTTCGGCATTGGTTAATGTCTGCTTACGTTGGTACCTTTCCGGCACCTTGTCTTTGTGTGAATGAGTGATTTCGATGTAAAATCCAAAAACATTGTTGTAGCGAATTTTTAAAGATGATATTCCCGTCGCCGCTTTTTCCCGAGCTTCTAAATTAGAAATGAGAGTTTGAGCAGTGCTTGATATAGAAATGATCTCATCAAGTTCAGGTCTCACCCCTGATTTAATGATGTGTCCTTGCTTAGTTGAAAGTGGCGCATCTTCGACGATGGTGTTTAAAATTGTGCGACTTAAATCCTGAAGCTTTGGCACATTAATACGCTTTGAGAATTGAATTTTTTGATTTGAAATTTCCACGGCATTGAGACCGGCCTCGATAGCTGTGGCTAAGCTTGTGAGATCGCGAGCATGGCGCTGGGGTAAAGCAATTTTACTAAGTCTACGCTCGATGTCTCCCATTTTGGGAAAAATCTCGCGCGTTTTTTTAAGTTCAAATAAATGATCGCGAAAATAGGAAATATAAAAGTGCCGATTTGAAATGGCCTTTTGATCTAATAATGGAAACCGTAACCAATGACGAAGAAGGCGAGCTCCGGAAGAAGTCAAAGTTCGATTGATGGCGTAATACAGACTTCCTTTTTCTTCACCTTTGTAATTGGTGAAAATTTCCAAATGCTTAATCGTATTGAAATTAAGGTGAAGTCTTCCTTTTAAAGAACGCTTTTCAAAAGGCTGTAAAACATTTTTTATTTTTTGATCAGAAAGATTCAGGACATAGGAAATAAGAAGTAAAGCCGAATCTGGTAGATGAGCATACTGATCTTCTTTCAAATTCTGATCATTTCGATCAAAATGGTAAAGTGTTTTAGTAATCGGACTTGAACTCAGATTTAATCCGCTGATCTCATTTGAGGTGACGATTTCCGCGATCGGAAGAATGGAGAAAATTTGCTGGCGCTCTTGAAGGGTGATATCTGAAAAATAAAAACTCTCTCCGGTGGTCGTATCCATCAGACTGATATTATCTAGATCAAACGAACACAGGTAATGAGATTCGGTGGCTTTTAAATTATCCGAATCATACACCATACCCGGAGTGAGAATTCGAGTGACGGCTCGTTTTACTAAACCTTTAGCTAACTTGGCGTCTTCAATCTGATCACATAATGCGACTTTGAATCCGGCGGCTAATAATTTATTGATCGGTCCCGCCACAGAATGATGAGGCATACCACACATCGGTGTTGAGTCTTCAGATTTTTTATTTCGTTGAGTTAAGGTAATACCGATGACCGGAGCCGCGGTGGTGGCATCTTCGTAAAACATTTCAAAAAAATCACCCATGCGAAAGAGAAGAATTTTATCTTTATGTAGCGATTTAATTTCCCAGTACTGTTTCATGAGCGGCGTAAGTTCTTTAGTCATGAGATAGTTTTAAAAACCCTGAAGGCAGTATTCAAATAAATAGTGATGACACGTGCTATTTGCCGTTTAATTGAGCTATTAATTTCTCATAAATGCCGTCAAATCCACCGTTACTCATAATCAGTACCACATCCTTGGTTTTTGCAGCTTGAGTTATGTAAGTAACGATCTGATCAGCAGTGGTGAAACAGTGCGAATTATGACCGGAATTTTGAAGTTCAGTGACCAGCTCCTGCGTCGAAAAACGATCTGCATCACTTAGTTTCGTTTGATCAAACGCTTCACAGATCAATGATTCCTGCGCCGATTTAAAAGCAATCAAATAATCATTTTGAAAAATTTTTCTTCGCGAAGTAGCTGATCGGGGTTCAAATATAGAGAAAACTTTGCGCGGGGAATATTTTTTCTGAACGGCTTCGATGGTTTGCTTTACCGCGGTGGGGTGATGAGCGAAATCTTCGATCAAAGTGACGCCGCGAAATTCACCTAGAATTTCTTGGCGTCGTTTGACTCCGGAAAAACTTTTCAAAGCTTTTGAAATTTGGGACAGTGGGACTTTGTTTAAGTAAGTAATGATGGCGGCTGCCGTAGCATTCAGAACATTATATTTTCCGATTTGTTGTGTTTCAATTTCGATCAATTCTTTTTTGTTCTCAAAAATTTTGAATTGGGAAATTTTTTCACCATCGCCCACCATTTGAATTTGAAAATGGTTCTCCGGATTAAACCCAAAAGAAAATTTATTTTTAATTTGGCAAAATTTCGCCACATCATTCACATTGAGATCATCACCCCAGTAAACCAAATTTCCCTGGGCCGGAATAAGATCCATGAGCATTTTAAACGCCGATTTCACGTGATCTAAATCCCTGTAAATATCGGCGTGGTCAAATTCGACCGAAGTCAAAACCACTTGCTGTGGTTTATAGTGAATAAATTTCGGAACTTTATCAAAATAGGCTGTGTCATATTCATCTCCTTCAATCACAAAGGTATCTTTTACGGGATTTCGAAAACTGTGTTCAAAGTTTTTAGGAATACCACCAATTAAAAATCCAGGTTCAAAACCAGCCTGATCTAAAATCCAACTGGTCATGGATGTGGTGGTGGTCTTACCGTGCGTCCCCGAAATCACAAATGAATTTCGATCCGCAATAATAAATTCCCCCATAGCTTGTGGGAGTGAACAATGTGGAATGTGTAACCGAACCATTTCAGTCGCTTCTTCGTTCGAAGCTGAAATAACATTACCCACAATAATAAAATCAGGTCTAGGATTTAAATTGGATTTTGAATAAGGCTTTTGAATTTGAATTCCTAAGCCTTCTATTTGGGTCGACATCGGTGGATACGGGTGAGAATCACTTCCGGTAACCCGAAATTTTTTGTCTTTTAATAAACCAGCTAACGAGGCCATGGCCGTTCCACAAATTCCCATCAAGTGAACATGTGAGCCTTCGGTCAAATTATTTAATGAGTCTTTTTTCATGCGTTCACCTTAAAGTAATTTTCTGACACCTTCATAAACCCAATTATGAATCAGGGGACGAAGCTTTATGTATCCCTTATTATCCCGACCATAGTTGACTCGATTACTTAAAATCACAATAAGCAAATCGGTTTTCATATCATACCAAGTCGACGTTCCCGTAAAGCCGGTATGCCCGATGGACAAAGGCGAAAACGAACTTCCGCAGCTGGGATTTTCCATTGAGGGAATCATGTAACCCATGGCCCAGTCCCCTACGGCTACTGAAACAGCGCGAGCGGCAAAAGATCGTGCCGTTTTTTGCCGAACGCTGTAATTAGCAATTCCTTGCAGTTGCGCGCGCAAAGTTAAGCCGTAACTTGAAACATCATCAATACTTCCGAATAGTCCAGCATGGGTTGAGATTCCGCCCAGGGCCCAGGTATTTTCATCATGAACTTCTCCGCGTAAAACGCGCTTTCGGATTTGACAGTATTCAGTCGGAGCATAAAGATTTTCATCAAAAAGCCGGACGTTATTAACATTAAAATCTAAAGTTGAATGCGGATAAAATTTCTCTTTAATATCTTGCCAAATTTGCAATAAGTTTTTTTGATGCATATTCTCTAAAACAAAGCCCAAGGTCAAAAATCCTAAATCTGAATACATCGCTTTTTCGCTCGTCTTCAGATTGACCGAAGAATTTAAGAGCTGAAATAGCTGCTTGCGCTTGTTGATCCAATCTTGATCACCATTTAAAACCAACTCCAGGTAAAATGGTTTCCACCAGTCAAACCCTGATGTGTGAGTCAATAGTGAGGTCAGCTTCATTTGCGGGTCAAAAAAATCAGGCACAAAATCAATCACTTTACTCTCAAAAGTCCACTGGCCTTTATCGAAGGCCACCATCATCGCTTGTTGGGTGAAAATAATTTTAGTTAACGATGCCAGATCATAATAAGGCTGAGTTAATCCCACCGAAAGATCACAAATTTGGCGTCCGGTATGATAGGCCTGAACTTGGACGCCCGGGGTGACATCATGAATAGCATTATTTATTTTTTCAAAAACTGATTTTTCAAAACTTGTGTATCTCATGAAATTTTACCTAATTGTTATAAATCTTTAAAGTTGGGGGATTTTGACAAATTAATTCAGCCTTAGTGTTTAAAAATAAGGGCCGCTGCTTTTCTGAATGATCCGATTCAACACCTTTAAACGCCGGAACTTTTTTATCTTTAAAAAAATTTTCAATCGTCGACCAGGCAAGATTTCGACCGTTGGGTTCATCGGATTGGATAAAATCTCCGAAAAAAACACCTCGACATTTTTGAAAGATCCCGGCCTGATCAAGCTGTTGAAGCATCCGATCTATTTTATAACCCCGCTCGGAAATATCTTCAAAAAATAAAAAATGATCTTTTACTTGCGGACTGAGCCCTGTTCCTAAAAGCGAGCAAAACGTGGCTAAATTTCCACCCATCACTTTTGAAATAATATTTTTCTTTAAACCCCGAGCCGCTTGATTCAAAGAAATGAGGCGCGCGAATTCATTTTGGTTTTTCTCTCCAGCCAACATAGCAAATAGCTCGGTGTAATCACTGTTGCGTTTTTTCTCAGACAGGGTCCGCGATAAGACCGGACCATGAATGGTCTTCCAATTCCATTTTTGAATCAAAAACTGATGAATAACTGTGATATCACTTAATCCAATAAAAAACTTCGGCGGCATTTTTTTTAATTTTAATAACTCAGGTACTAAACGAATGGACCCGTAACCACCCCGTAAACACCACACCACTTTGGAAGTCGGGCTAACCAGAGCTTTTTTGAGTGCCCTAAATCTTTTCTGATCGGTATTAGCTAAATAATCAACCGGCTGTAAAAGATCTTTCGGAAAGCGTGGGCGGTAGCCCTGCTCCGTGATCCAAGCCACGGCGTGATTAAATTCCTCAGGGCTGCAGCTGCTAGCCGGAGCGACAATATCGATGATATCGCCTTTTTTTAAATATTTTTGAGCTACGACTTTAGGCAAGATTTTTTTCATATTTCTTTATTCTTTGCTGAATGGAATTGAGGTGTTTGATTCCGGAAAAAATATTTTCGATATCCTGGGGTTTAAAATATTTTTTTAGCGCTTTGGATTTAAAGATTTTATCTTGCATTGATTCACCGTCTTGTAATCCAAAGGCGGCATCTTGAATCAATTGATAAGCCTTTTCACGAGATAAATTGTGCTGACCGACCAGATGATTTAAAAGATGTGAACTGTAAAGTACACCACCCATTTTGTGCGTATTTTTCTCCATGACCTGGGTGTTCACCTGCAATTTTTCCAACAGTTCAATCATACGGCGAAGGCAATAGTGTAAGGCGGTGAACGCATCTTGGAAAATCACCCGTTCATTGGATGAATGACTGATATCGCGCTCGTGCCAAAGCGGTATATTTTCTAATGCCGTCCAAGCGTAGCCTTTGATCAAGCGACTTAATCCCGTGATATTTTCGGCACTGATGGGATTTTTTTTATGCGGCATGGCCGATGAACCTTTTTGCAAAGGTGAAAAACCCTCAACCACTTCGTTCACCTCTGTGCGCTGCAGATGGCGAAGCTCCAGGGCTAATCTTTCTAAACAACTGGCTGTCAGAGCTAACGACATAACGGCTTCAGCATGACGATCACGTGGTATCACTTGGGTAGCAAACGCTTCGACTTGAAGTTTTAATTCACGCGCCACGGCCGTTTCGATTTCCAAACTTAAGGACGACGACGTCCCAACCGCTCCACTGAGTTTACAAATTTGCATTTGATGCTGAGCCTGAATCATGCGTTTTTCACAACGAACTAGTTCACTTAAAAAACCCATCAGCTTAAATCCAAAGGTTGTGATTTCAGCATAGATTCCGTGAGTTCGTCCGGCACATAACGTCGCTTCATGAGTTCGCGCCATTTTGCGAAGGACTGTTTTCAATTTTTTAACTTCAGTAAAAAGAATTTCAAAAGCCTGATTCAATTGAAGACTTAAAGCAGTATCTAAAACATCCGAGCTGGTTAGTCCAAAGTGAATGTATTTTCCGTCTTTTCCTACTGATTCAGAAATCTGTGAAACAAAAGCAATTACATCATGCCGCGTTTGAGCTTCGATCTCATAGATGCGTTCCAGATCAATTTGACTTTTTTTAATTATATTTCGAGCTGCCGCCATCGGAATAATTTTATGCTGCGCTTGAACTCTTGCTACTGCTTTTTCAACCACCAACATGTATTCAAATCGCTTGATCTCGTTAAATAAGTTTTTCATTTCTGGTGTCTGATAACGATCAATCATTAATCTTAATCTCTTTCTTTTTGGCTCTTGGCAATCAAGTCAATAGTATGCTTCAATAAATTATGCGTATCAATCCCCGGCTTACGAATTTATCCACAATGCTTTTTGTCATAATATTTGTGATGCTAACGGTCTTTATTCCCGGATTTAAAGCCGTCGCTCAAGAACCCACCCAGTCTGAAGTGGATGAATCATTTGATCCCTTCGCCGATTACAGCGAATACGAACAAGAATCCGAAGAGGAAGAGGACATTAACTTTCTTCGTAATGGTCGCTTTTTAACGATCGCTTTTTTAGGGGGATACCGCAGTTTTATTGGTGGGGGCTTTACTCAAGCTTACAAAGGAAATTTGCTGTACGGAGCCGAATTTTCTTACTTTTTTAATTTGCAATTGGCCATGGGGCTAGCCTACACCAATAGTGATCACAATGTGGGCTTCTCCAGTTATAAGAACGAAACATTCACCAGTGTTAAAGAAAATTACAACGGCACGGTGAATATTCAAGCGATTGATTTCCACATGAAATATTATTTCAACACGGATAATGTCACCAAGGGTTTAGCGGATCTGAATCCCTATGGTTTACTGGGAACATCTTATAACATTCGAACTTACAGTTTAGATAAAAACTTAGTTTCCGAACCGGATCAGGTTTTTGGCTTTAAATTCGGTGCGGGTATTGAAATACCTATCTTAAAACGCAAGGGTTACATGGGGCTGCAGGCTAATTACCGCTATGTGCAGTTTCCCGATGAGAACAAAGGCTACATTTCCGAATGCGAAGGGCCGGGATGCAGTTTTCCCGTGCGACCTCGGTTAGACGGCGATATTTATGAACTGTTAGTTTTAATTGGACTTAATTTTTGATAAATAACGTGAATAAAATCTTAAGAGTCGTTGTTTTTATTAGCTAATCGCTGAGCCCGGCGTTTTTCCGCAGAGGCAAATCGGCGTTTCTCGATATCACTTACCAAAATTAATCCAGGAATCAAAGAAGGTCTTCCATCAGAACCTAAAGCGACAAATGTGAGATAAGCTGATGCAGTGTGAAACATTTCAGAAGTTTTTGGATTTTCAGCATCCACACGAACGCCAATCTCCATGGAGGTTCTCGAGGTAAAATTAACTGAAGCTTTCAGGTTAACTACCCAACCTTTGCGGATTGGAGCGATAAAATTAAGTTGGTCTATACTTGCGGTGACAACATCGGAAGCCGAGTGTCTTTGAGCGGCAATAGCGCCGACGATATCTATCCAGGACATCACAGTTCCACCGAAGACGGTGTCGAGAGCATTTGTGTGAGTCGGTAAAACAAGTTGAGTCATCACTACCTGAGAGGAGCTAACCGCTTTTTTCTCTTTCATAGTGTGACCCAACCCTAAAATTTACTTAAAAATCAGAAGCTACTAAGCGCCAACATCCGAATTACCGTTACGACCTAATCCGCCGCCACCAGGTAGCGTAATTGTTGCGTTTCCAGTCGTAG
>JACMMZ010000139.1 GCA_014378775.1 Pseudobdellovibrionaceae bacterium | reverse complement strand
TTTGATCCTGACGGGACATGTTGGAAAAGATAAAATCACTTTGGCTTATGATGATCCTCGGCGCTTTGGGAAAATGTATTACTTGGACGCTTCAAAGGCTGAGAAAAAATTAAATGAGCTTGGCCCTGATTTATTAGATCCTTTGTTTGATGAGAATTATTTAAAAATGGTTCTCAAAAAGTTTCCGGAGCGCGCGCTTAAGGTGACGCTACTTGATCAAAAACTTTTTGCTGGATCGGGAAATTATATCGCCAGCGAAATTTGTGCGCGGGCTAAAATTCGACCCACCCGAAAATGTAAAAATTTAAAATCGGCTGATTATCCGGCTTTACTTCAAGCTGTACGGGACGTGATTCTTCCCGCGCTTGAATTAGGTGGAACAACTTTTCAGGGTGGATACCGCGACACTTCCGGGGAATTTGGTGATGGGAAAAGTCACTTGGTGGTTTTTTATCAAAAGATTTGTCAGATGTGCCGCACCACTTCAGTCACGAAAATCACATTGGCTCAGCGGGGAACTTATTTTTGTAAAACGTGTCAGAAGTAAATTCTAAATCAAAACCCAGGGATAATAGTTTAATACCGCTTGCATCAGGATACTGGCGGCGATTCCGGCGGCGATATCATCGACCATGACACCCACCCCGCCTTTTACTTTTTGATCTAAGACACTTATGGGCCAAGGCTTTAAAATATCAAATATTCTAAACAGCACAAATCCTAAGATCACCGATTTTACCGTACAGGGCACAAGCGCCATGGTGATTAAAAAACCCGCGACTTCATCGATCACGATTTCTTTCGAATCATGCTCGCTGGCGTCGGATTCAAAGGCCTGAGCCGCGAAAATTCCTAGGATGATAACGGCGAAAACGATCATCATGTAAATCACATCAGGTAAGTGCGACATCAATACATAAAGCGGAATTGTCGCTGCGGTCGCGACGGTTCCGGGCGCTTTCGAAATTCTCCCAATATTAAAAAAAGTAGCTATAAGCTTTAGAATATTTTTCATTTAAATCAGTGACCAGTGGCCAAATCGACAATCATGTTAAAAACTAAATGCTCTGGTTTAGAATCTTTGTTGTCTAAACAGAAATAACCCACGCGTTCAAACTGGTAGCGGTTTTCGAGATTCGCTTGCGCTAGATTTTTTTCTAATTTTGCATTTTGGATGATGCTTAAAGAATTCGGATTTAAATTTATTTTAAAATCTTGGCCGTCCGGAACATTTTCCGGATCTGGTACCGAACACAATCTTCCGTATAAACGAATTTCAGCATCAATACATTCCTTGGCCGACACCCAATGAATAATGCCCTTAATTTTGCGTCCGTCAGACGTAGGCTTTCCGGCTTTTGTTTCTGGCAAGTAGTCACATTTCAATTCGGTGATTTTTCCGCTGGCATCTTTGATGACCTCATTACATTTAATAACGTAGGCATTACGCAGACGAACTTCTTTACCGGGACTTAAACGGAAAAAATCGGCTTCGGGATTTTCTTTAAAATCAGATTCATCGATAAAAATTTCTTTTGTAAAATACAATTTACGTTTTCCCAATTCAACTTTTTTAGGATGGACCGAAGTTTCTAATTCTTCACAAAAATCTGACGCCAAGTTTTGAATGGTGACTTTGATCGGATGTAAAACCGCCATGGCGCGGTGGGAAACATCATCCAAATCATCACGTACACTACTTTCTAGAATATCAAATTCGATCAAACTTTGAGCCTTGGCCACACCCACACGGTGAGCAAAGTTAACAATAGATTGCGGCGTGTAACCGCGGCGACGCATACCGGACAAGGTCGGCATACGCGGATCATCCCAGCCTAAAACTAATTTCTCTTTGACCAGTTGTAATAATTTACGCTTGCTCATCACCACATAAGTCACATTAAGGCGAGCAAATTCATATTGATGAGGCTGAGCCGGAACCGGTAAATTTTCAATACACCAATCATAAAAAGGACGGTGATCTTGAAATTCTAAAGTACAAATCGAATGTGTGATTTTCTCAATGGCATCGGACAAAGGATGAGCGTAGTCATACATCGGGTAAATACACCATTTGTCACCGGTCCGGTGATGATTCACTTTTTTTATACGATAAAGTAGTGGATCTCGCATATTCATATTCGCAGACTGCATGTCAATTTTTGCTCGTAAAACATGGGTTCCGTCACTGAATTCCCCGGCTTTCATGCGGGAAAATAAATCGAGATTTTCTTCCACCGATCGATCACGGTACGGACTGTTTTGACCCGCAGTTGTAAAATCTCCGCGGTATTTGCGAGTCTCTATTTCGTTTAGACTGCAAACATAAGCTTTATTATTTTTAATGAGTAAAACGGCCCAGTCGTAAAGCTGTTGAAAATAATCTGAGGCATAAAATTTATTTTGCTTCCAATCAAATCCCAACCATTTCACGTCATTTTGAATCGATTCAACATATTCAGTTTCTTCTGTTTCCGGATTGGTGTCGTCAAAACGAAGATGGCATTGTCCATTGTAATCCAAAGCCAAACCAAAATTAGTACAGATAGCTTTGGCGTGACCTAAATGAAGATAGCCGTTGGGTTCCGGCGGAAAGCGCGTGACCACGCGTCCTTCGTGTTTATTTTCTTTAAGATCTTTTTCAATAATTTGTTTTAAAAAATTGGGCCCGGCCACCGGAGTGTTTACTTTGTTCATAGATATCCTTTGAAATTAAAAGCTAAAATCTTTAGCCATCACGGTTTTTCGGCCTTGAGCTTTCGCTCTTTCCACCGCGCGATCACAGGCGATGCGAATCATATTTGAAATCACCTGATTCACGTCTTCAGAAGTATTAAATTCACTGGTTTCGCGGATGTACTGCTTCATTTTGGAAACGACCACCAGAACTTCGTGCGACATCGTGGATGATGTGGTCTTTCCTTGTGGTGATGCCACCGTCGGAATAATCCGACGCGATTCTAAAGTTTTAGGCGCAAACTTTTCTACGGCGCCGGCTTGGCTTCGATGATTGGCTCCGGGAACGTGAGTCTCCCAACAAGCGACTGAACAAAAAACATAACCTGTTCTTTCACTGGTGCAGGTCGAAACGCTACACTCGTAATAAACTGATCCTAGTAAAATATTTTTTTTACAGGCGCTGCATTTTTTCCAAACATTTCCTAAATCGTTCATCGGATTCCTTAAATTATTTTTTTGAAGGTATACTTAAAGTTTCGATTTGGCTCATGGCCATCATTTGTTTTAATGTTTTATCCATTCCATCGTTTGAACCATCTAAGAAGATCACGTTTCCTTTTCCAGTTTCTGCGAAATGCTTTATGGCATCAGTCCACATCGAAAATAAAATAAAGGAACTGTCTAAACCAGCCGTTTTCATCTCATCGGCGGCTTTGGCCATACCACGCGCCACTTCTTCACGGAAAAGTGCAATACCTTCCCCGCGCATTTTAGCCGCGGTTCGTTCAGCATCCGCCGAAATCTTAATGGTCAAACCATCGGCTTCAGCGGCTTTAGTTTTACGAATCAATAAAGCCTGAGCTTCATTTTCAGCCGCTGCTTTAAGGTTACTGGACGCTACGACCTGAGCCATGGACTGCATGATCGTTTCATCAAAAGAAATATCATTTAGCTGCATGTCGATCAGATGATACCCCCATGATTTCAAATCTTCATCGAGCTGCTCTTTCACCGCATTCACGATATCGCGGCGTAAAGCTAAAATTTCACTTTGTTTTTTCGTAGCCACGAAACCACGAACGCTTCCCTCGACGGTGCGATTTAAAGTCTGCATTAATGCTCCAAAATCAATAAATTTGAACGCGACGTCTTTAATCGTTTGTTCAGTTTGATCAATCACGGCGTACAAAAGCATAGCCTTAAAATTAACGTTAGCCTGATCCTGAGTGATCGCCTGAAACTGAAGTTCAATCGATTGATTTTGGATCGATACACGGCGCCAGATCACTTCAAAGAAAGGAATTTTAAAATTGAGTCCAGGAAACATGATGCGGCGGTATTTACCGAACATGGTCACAACCGAAATTGTTCCTTGGTTTACCGTGGTAAAAGCTCCGCCAACGACCGAGATCACAAGAATAAATAAAACGATACCAACAACACCAAATTCCATAGAACTCCCTTTTCTTATTTTAAGAGATCATCATATTGTGAAACTAAATAAACTGAAATAGTTAAATTCATGTCATCACTGCGTCGTATTACAGGCTTAAACCATTTTTGCCTTGAAATTAGCTGGCCGGCACTTGAAAGCACTCTTAAAGGTGCTATATTAAAAAACTTCAACGAGGTGCAGGGATGAAAAGTACAGATGTTCGTAATACATTTTTAAATTATTATAAAAAACAGGGCCATGCTCAGGTTGTGAGTTCCAGTTTGATTCCGGAAAATGATCCGACTTTGCTTTTTGCCAATGCCGGCATGAATCAGTTTAAAAATTTATTTTTAGGTTTAGAAAAACGAGATTACACCAAAGCGGTATCTTCGCAAAAATGTGTGCGGGCCGGGGGTAAACATAACGATTTAGATAATGTGGGATTTACCGCTCGCCACCATACTTTTTTTGAAATGCTGGGAAACTTTTCTTTCGGTGACTATTTTAAAAAGGACGCTATCCATTATGCGTGGGAAGTTTTAACCAAAGAATATCAAATTCCCAAAGATAAACTGTACGTGACGTGCCACATTTCCGACGATGAAGCCGCCGATATTTGGCACAAGCAAGAAGGCGTTCCCAAAGATCGAATTTTTCGATTTGATAAGGATAATTTCTGGCGCATGGGAGACATTGGCCCTTGCGGACCGTGCACGGAAATTTTTTACGATCACGGAGAAAAAGCCGGAAAAGAAAAAGATCCTTTCAAAGGAATTGCTGCCGGAGAAGACCGTTTTGTCGGAATCTGGAATCAAGTTTTCATGCAGTATGATGAAGTCACACCGGGAAACCTACTTCCCCTACCTAAACCATCGGTGGATACCGGAATGGGTTTTGAGCGCTTAGTAGCCGTTCTACAAGGGCAGTATTCAAATTACGACACGGAATTATTTGCACCGATGATAAAAATTGCCTCAGCGATTTCAAAAGCTGAATACATCACTGATCCCGAAATTCTTCGATCAAATAAACAAATTTTTGAAAAGGTTTCTGCGATGCGAGTCTTAGCCGATCATTGCCGTTCGGTTTCTTTTTTATTAGCGGACGGGGCTCTTCCATCGAATGAGGGACGTGGCTATGTTCTTCGTCGCATCATGAGACGCGCCATTCGTTACGGCAGAAAGCTCTCTACTGATTCTTCGTTTCTTATCCCGATGAGCGAAGCTTTAATCACGCACATGAGCGATTTCTTTCCAGAACTAAAAGCACGTAAGGACCACATTCTGACCAGTATTAAAGACGAAGAAGTTCGTTTTTTACAAACCTTGGATAACGGATCTGGCATCATTCAAGACGAAATTAAAAAGCTCAAAGCAAAAAATGCCAAAGTCATTTCGGGCGAAACATTATTTAAACTTTACGACACTTATGGTTTTCCGGTTGATTTAACTGGTCTGATTGCCGCGGAAGAAGGTTTATCCGTGGATGAATCTTCATTTGAAAAAATCATGTCTGACTCAAAAGTAAAAGCCAAGTCGACGTGGAAGGCTAAATCTTTACAAGCCGACGAAAAACACGTGATTGAATTTGGTCAAAAACATTCAGCCACTCCAACGGCTTTTATCGGCTACGAACATCTTTCATACCCTAGCCTGATTGTGGCCTTATCAAACGGATCCACCGAAGTGACAACTCTAAAAGAAGGTGAAAGCGGCTTTATGATTTTAGATAAGACTCCATTTTACGCGGAAGGCGGCGGGCAAGTTGGTGACACCGGCGTGATCAAAATGGATCAGGCGACCGCCATGGTGCATGATTGTATTCGCGAAGGCTCAACTTATTTACATCAAGTTGAAGTGACTCAAGGTCAGTTCAAAATCAAAGATACCGTGGGCGCACACGTGGAAATGAAACACCGGCGCCAAATTACAAATAATC
This sequence comes from Pseudobdellovibrionaceae bacterium, assembly GCA_014378775.1. Taxonomy (GTDB): domain Bacteria; phylum Bdellovibrionota; class Bdellovibrionia; order Bdellovibrionales; family Bdellovibrionaceae; genus Pseudobdellovibrio. Next base: position 9,682 of record JACMMZ010000139.1, on the reverse strand, counting down.
ACACGGCAACGCATTTGATGCATTCCGCTTTACGAAAGGTATTAGGAAATCATGTGACTCAGGCGGGATCGTTAGTGGATCACACTAAAACTCGGTTCGATTTTACCCATAATAAAGCGCTTAGTTCCGAAGAAATTCACACCATCGAAGAACTGGTGAATATTGAAATTTCCATGGCTACTGCTGTATCAGCTGAAGTCATGAGTCACAAAGACGCGGTCACAAAAGGCGCCATGGCTTTATTCGGAGAAAAATACGGGGATCAAGTGCGAGTCCTAACGGTTTTTAATCCGGCAGCCGCAGAGCCGTTTTCCAGTGAGCTGTGCGGTGGAACTCATGTTAAAAATACTTCGGAAATTCGAGCTTTTAAAATCCTATCTGAATCCGGTGTCAGTTCTGGGGTTCGTCGGATCGAAGCCATCACCGGTGATGCCGTTATCCACTATTTTATGAAGAACACGCGCGAAGTTTTAGAGGCCAAGCACGCGGCCGGCGTAGCGCCTACAGCGATGCTAACAAATTGGATTGAAGACAAAAAAGAAGAAGTAAAATCTTTACAAAAAGAATTTAAAAAAATTCAATCGGGCCAAATCAATATTGATGAATTACTTAAAAATGCAAAAAGCATCAGTACCCAGGCAGGTCCCGCGAAATATCTTTTTGCTGATATTAACATTGATGATCGTGATGTTTTGTCGCAAATTTCAGATCAACTTAAAAATAAAATTCAAACTGGTATTACGGTGGTCTTAGGCAAAGGTGAACAATCACATCCGGTCATTATTTCTGTTTCTAAAGATTTGATCGGACAATACCAAGCCGGAACATTGCTGAAGGAATTTTCACAAATTTTGGGTGGTAAAGGTGGCGGTCGTCCTGATTTTGCGCAAGGGTCAATCCCTGATCGAGCCAAGCTTTCGGAAGCCACAGAATTTTTAAACAAGAAATTTTTAAACTAGTAAGCCGTGGAACAACTCGATTGAGCTGCCTGAGACTTTGTCTTCTCTAACCATGCTTTAACGAGTTCGGAATTTTTACAAAGATCAATCTTTCGCGATCCGCAGCTGTCGGTAGCGGAGCCTAATTCGAATTCTTCGCGATTTGTTAACAAAGAGGCATAGCCTGCTTGAATCACTTGCGCACAAACAACATCTTTACGAATCAATGATGATTTACAAATGCTATCTGAGTAAAAAAGCTGATTAATTTCTTTTAAGCTATCAGACGTTAAACAGTATTTCACTGCAAGTAAATCATCTTGCCCGGGGTGCGTGACAGAAACCGTCCCGGTGATTAGGTCCACGTCGTGTTTCACGGGCTGACTGGTATTCGATTCGTTGAATTTAAATTGAAGTCGTTCTAATTTTTCATTCGCTAAAGGAATTATTTGTGCGTCACTTGCGGAGATTGATTCTGACGGATTGATGAGCGTCGAGGCCGAATCGAAATTTGATTTTTGGCAATTTTGATATCCAAAAATAAGCAAAAAAGGCACGACAATGAGTAAGACTTGGTTTCTATTCATATTTTACTCTTCGGTCGTACCGGATCAGAACTAAAGCGGAAAAGCATCTCATTTTGAAACACTTTCGAAGTTTTTCATTTTCGAAATTTTTGTGTAACTTTTTACCGAAAACAAAATCATTTAAAAAAGATTATGGAAATCGGATTTAAAAGTTTACTCTGTTCGAACAACACAGGAGTTTTTAAAAATGAAAGCCATTTCTTTTCTTCGATCAACAATTGCCTTGAGCACCGCTACTTTCATGCTTTCTTGTGAACTTAAACTTCAAAAAAGTAGCGAAAATGTGAATCAAGTCGAAAGTATCGCCTCAGAAGGAAATCTCAAAGTCGACGTGAACATGTATTCCGCCGCGAATCTTGTTTGCGATCCCTTGGCGCCTCCAACAACTCCGGGAGAAACAACTTATGAATATGGGCTGAAAGCTTCACTTCATTATTTAGAGGCCGGTATGCCGCGTATGTACAAGGCGACTGACTACGTTCAATTTGGGCGCCGTGCCGCAAGCGATGTTTTTCTTCGAGATATTAACGTACCAACGCGTATGTTTACCGAAGGTTTCTCGACTCCGACCGGACAAACGTTATCTAAAGATAATGGTGAAAAGCTCATTGAATTTTTTGGGCTCAAAATGAATTCATCTTTGATACTAAATGAATCTGATGAAGAAGGCGATTACGAATTAGCCATGCTGGCTGATGACGGATCTAATTTGACTTTGAAAGGCTTAGGCGACAACGGATCGGATATTTTGTTAATTAATAATGATGGAGATCACCCGACTCGTATGGGATGCGCCGCCAGTCTGGTCAAAATAAGCAGAAATCAACTTATACCGATTGAAGTAACTTATTATCAGGGACCGAAATACCATATTTCAAATGTATTGATCTGGAGAAAATCAACCACGGCCGGAAAAGATCCATCCTGCGGCCAGTTAGGCAATCATCTTTATTTTAATCCCGATAATAATTCAGAGCCGCTGCAGGCTTTCAAAGATTTGCAAGCTCGAGGCTGGAAGATTGTACGACCAAACAATTTCGTCTTAAGTAAAAATGATTATAATCCTTGTGTCGTCGGCACCAATCCGGTCATCACCAATTTCATTCGCAGTGAATTAGCATCCACCACAGTGTTTTTTTATTGGAACACGGATATTCCGGCCACGACGCAAATACAATTAACCAATGTGTCTACCGGTGTAATAACCACGACGAATTCGAACAACCAATTACATTTAGTTCATGAAGCTGCGCTGTCGGGACTTCAGCCGAGCCAAACTTACAAAGCGCGCGCCGTTTCGGTGTCGGCGGATCTGGGCCGTAGTCTGAGTCAGGAAATCACGTTTACGACTCAAACTCCGTAATAAATAATCACATTGATCAGAGCACCCAGTCCAATCACTTGGATGATCGATATATTTTTAATACGAGGAATAAGCTTTAATTGAAGTATCAAAGAAAAAATAGCAATAAACCAAAATGAAGACTGCGAGAATTCGTTTTGGTTCATATTCACCACCGTCACAAATACACAGCCCACAACCGCCGCGGTTGAACCCGCTATAAAATGTGTGACCCAGCTTTGACGGGAAAGCCAATCCAGCGCTTTGGGAAACCACGTAGTCATATGAATGAAAGCCGGTAAAAATAATCCTATTGTAGCGGCTAATGCACCAGGAAAATGGGCCATTTTGTAACCCATAAATGTCGTGGCAATCGTCACCGGGCCTGGAGTCATCTGACCAAAAGATATCGCATCATTAAAAGTTTGAAGATCGAGCCAACCTCGCTGATCCACAAAAGCTGTTTGCAAAAAAGGGAATGCGGCTAAACCTGTTCCAAAAACCAGAGCCCCGGTCTGAAAGCTATCTTTAAAAATAGGAATGAGACGATCTTTATCGAAGGCCGAGATAACAAAAAAACCCAAGTTCATTAATTTATTTTTTAACGGAATCAAACTTGAAAGAACAAATAAAACTCCGGTTCCGATAATTAAAAATGTTTCCGGAATAAATTTAAAATAAAAACTAACTGCAGCAAAAACCGTGAAGACCCAAAAACTGATCTGTGCATGATACATTTTTGAAAGCTTATACAGCCCCATGATAATAACACTTGCCACAGCGTACTGAGCACCCTGAACGGCGCGACTTAGAGTTTGATTTTGGATTATTGAATCGTAGAACACGGCTAAAACAACCATCATCACGAAAGCTGGAAAAATAATTCCTAATCCTGCAAAAAAACCACCCCAGAATTTTTTCTGCTTCACCCCGATATAAACCGCCATCTGAAAAGCGACCGGTCCGGGCATGGCCTTGATCATGGTGAAGGCTTGATCAAATTCTTGTTCGGTGATCATCCGATTTTCTGGGTTTTCCGCCAGATCTGTTCTCATTTGTTGAATCAGAGCAATCGGTCCTCCGAAGCCTGTCGTTCCTAGATATAAAAAGTATTGAGCTATTTTTTTTACTGAACTATCGATCATGCTGCTTAGCACGTCTTAATTGATTATCAACGTCACGCTTTTTTATGGCGTCACGCTTGTCGTGCATTTTTTTACCTTTAACTAAAGCAATTTCTAATTTAACTTTTCCATTTTTAAAATATATTTTTAAAGGTACGCAAGTCAGTCCATCTTGGCTGATCGAAGTTTCAATTTTTACTAGTTCAGCTTGATTGAGTAAAAGTTTTCTTAATCTTTCGGGGATATGATTATTATAACTACTGGCTTTATATTCGGAGATGTGAGCGTTTTGAAGAAAAGCTTCGGACCCGCGAAAGGCAATATAGGAATCTTTAAACTGAATTTGCTTCTGTCGCAGCGATTTAACTTCGCTACCGATCAAGACTATACCGGCTTCAAACGTTTCGATAATATGATAATCAAAACGAGCCTGTTTGTTTTCTTGTATAAGGAGGATATTCTCATTTTTCACTGTGGTTATATTTTCAAAAATTAAGGGAAAAGTATAGTTTTTTAAGCTGCAGTGGACTTAATTCCTCAGCGCGCGCCTTCTCGGAGAGCTTATTATCGATAAGCCACTGTGTCACTGCCGCGGCATACTTCGACGGAAGATTAGATCGAAGAATACGGCGACGCTGGTGAAAGCACAATTTAACAAAGCTTAAATATTTTTTCCGATCTGGAATATCTGATTCTTGACGTACAAACTGCAGCACGCGGCTGGCAATTTTTGGTGGAGGAGAAAAATCGCGGGGCCCGGCATCGCACACCGTTTCCATTTTCCAAAATTCTTGAGCAATTACGCTGAGCATTCCGTAGTGCTCAGTCTGCGGTAACGCGCGAATTCGCTGCGCCACTTCCTTCTGAAACATCAGAATCATACATTTCAATTGAAAAGGTTCTAAACTTTTTTCAATTACGATTGAAGATGAAATTTGATACGGCAGATTACTAACAAGAATATCAGAATCAAAGCCGCTCCAGTCCAGTTGTAATGCATCTCCGTGAGTTATTTTTATTCCAGTATTTTGCCAGTAAGAAAAAAGTGAGTAATCTAATTCGATAGCTTGATAATGACAATTTAATTTGGTTAATAAATCTGTGATCGCACCTAAACCAGGCCCGATTTCAATCAGCGATTTTTTTTCCAATTTGGCTAAAGCCGTTTCAGTGGCTTCAACAATTTTAGTGATGACGTGATCCGAAACTAAAAAATTTTGCCCGAGGGCTTTATTGGCGTTGTGATTGAGTTCACCCATTCGTTTTTTTAATCGCTCTAAAGCTGTCATCATTTTCTCTTCTCAGGCTCTTGATAAAGATCTATTTTAAAATCAGACTCTTTTGAATTCGACATCGGACCTAAGTTTAATTCTGATTTTTCATCACGATTAAGATACTGGATACCCGTATAGCCGATCATGGCCGCATTATCAGTACAGTAGCGCAAAGGGGGAATCACCACTTGATAGCCCTGCAATTTTAAATCTTCGCAGCGCTGACGAAGTCTTGAATTTGCACTTACGCCGCCGGTGATAACGACTTTTTTAGTTTTATAAATTTGGGCCGCATAAACTAATTTATGCATCAGAACATCCACCACGGCCTCTTGAAAAGAAGCACACAGATCAGCTTTATCTTTTTCTAAAGTCGCGGCATCCAGACTTGTGATTAAGCGGTGAGCTGAAGATTTTAATCCACTAAAACTCATCATCAAATTTTTTTCTCCGATAAGGCTGCGGGGAAAAGAATATTTCTGAGCATTTCCAGTTTGCGCTTTGCGGTCGACCAATACTCCACCGGGATAACCTAATCCGACCATTTTCGCAAATTTATCAAAGGCCTCACCGGCCGCATCGTCTTTAGTGGTTCCGATGATGGTGTAGTCGGAAAAAGCCTTCACCCAATAAAGACTCGAGTGACCGCCACTGACCGCCAAGGCAATGAAAGGATAATCAAAATCGTCTGATGGAGTGTACTGATCATCTTTTAAAAAAGGCGCCAGCAAATGCCCTTCCAGATGATTAACGCCAATAAAAGGTTTTCCCAAGGATTCAGATAAAGCTTTTACCGTCATCAGTCCGACAATTAACGAACCGATAAGACCGGGACGATTTGTGACCGTAAATCCGTCGATATTTTCGAAAGTCATATTATTTTTTTTTAAAATTGAATCGATCAACGGAAGCAGTGCGATCGAGTGATTTCGGCTGGCAATTTCTGGAACAACGCCTCCGTACGGAGTATGCTGCAAATCTTGACTGGCAGTCAATTGGTCGATGACAAACCCACGGTGATCCACGATAGCTACCGAGGTATCGTCACAACTGGTTTCGACTGAAATGACTTTATTTATCACTTTTTCTTAGTTTTTGGAGTAGCTTTGGTTTTAGAAAGATTCACAATGCGAATTTTTGCTTTCTTTCCGGCCTGTGTCTGTGGGTATTGAACGGAAACTTCTTCAAAAAAAGCTAAGGCTTCATCTTTTAATCCCAGCTCTTGAAAAGAAACTCCGGTTTTATATTTTGCATCGGGAACTAATTTAGATTTGGGATATTCCTCCGCAAATTTTTGGTAGCTTAATATCGCTTTCTTCCAATCTTTTTTAATAAAAAGATCTTCAGCCGTATCGTAAGATGTTTTCTTGGTGTTTGCCAATTCACTTGCTGGAATCGATGCCTTTAAATTGTCATCAGAGGATTTATGTTTTGAATCGTTGGTCGCTACAGGATTCGATCCCTCTAATTTTTGAATTTGTAATTCCATTTTCGACAAGGCATCTTGAAGGGCTGCAATTTTTGCAACGTCAGCTGAAGGTTCTGCTAACTTGGCATTTTCTTTTTGTAAATGAACCACGTTATTTTCTAAAACTTCGATTCGTCCATTTAAAGTACGGATCGTATCTTCCGGATCAGGCGCCGCGGTTTGCGCTTCTTTCAACGATGATGATCTTGATCCTTCAGATCTTTGGGCCTCTTGCTGTCTCCGACGAGAAATAAATGATTGTTCCGAAGGATTAACTTCAGACCTTGTTTTGAGGGCGCATCCCGAGAAAGTGACAACTGCAGCTAAAAAAAAGATTTCTAATTTGCTTATTTTTTTCATTATAAAATATCTCCGTTTTTTTGTCTGAGTAAGCGAGTCGAATTTTCTGCTTTTTCAGCTGCAAGTCGCGCTTTTATAAAAAGTTCGCGAGCTTCCAGGTTTTCTCTTTCGCTATATAAAATTTTAGCTTGTCTGAAAAATTCTTCGGCTTGATGCCAGTAACCTGGAGAGTATTTTACGGACTGAACGGATCTGGCATAATCGATCGCAAGTTTTGCATAAATAAATTCATCGTTCGGAGCCGGAGCTGTCACGCAGCCTGATAGAACCAGTTGCGTAACCAGGAAACTTAAAATGAAACAGCTCCGTAACAACTTGGCGATCATTATTCTCTTCTTTGATTAGTTAGAAGGAACAAAGTTAGCACGGCGATTTTTCGCCATAGCGGACTCTGAATCACCCTGCACAAGTGGTTTTTCTTCGCCGAAGCTAACTGTTGAAAGCCGATCTGAAGCTACACCGGCGCTGACCATCATTTGTTTGACGGAATTGGCTCGTCGTTCACCTAAAGATAAATTATATTCATTTGATCCACGCTGATCACAATTGCCTTCGATTGTTAATTTAGTTGACGAATTTTTTTTCATCCAAGATACATTGCCATCGAGTTTTGCTTTTTCCGAAGAAGACAAAGTGGCTTTATCGTAAGGGAAAAATACAGTTTTTAATCCATTGATTGTTCCAGAATCACTTCCCTGAGGTGAAAAATTCATCGGAGAGGCGTCGATTTGCTCAGAACTGCCATCAACGGTTGTTTCAGTTTTAATTGAACTGTCTTGAGGCGAAACAGTTTCAATTCCCGTGTCGGATTTTTTTCTAAATAACGAACATCCCGTCGCGGCCGTTAAAACGACTGATAGAACAAGAGCTGTTGTGGCGATTTTTGTAATTTGCTGTTTCATATATTCCTCCGTAAATTGATTGCGAACCCCCTAACAGTAGACCGAGATCTAAGGATTGTAAAGCCTTGTCAAATTATGAATAGCGGTCAACAATCAGGCATGGCGAAAATCAAGTCTTTTAAATATTTTTTTTTAGTGGCAATTGTTATATCGAGTTTATCTTTTTTCGCTGAGGCTTCTTCCATCGCGCCAGCCAGCATCGACTGGACACAAACTGATACCATGCACTTTTATATTATCCACGACAAAAAACAGCCGGACCTTGGTCTGTATTATGCTCAAGTGGCTGAACTGGCTTACTACAATCTGAGTTCCATTTTTAAAACTTTGCCGGATAAGATTACTGTGGTCATAAGTGACAATACGGACTCGCCCAATGGGAATGCCACGGTATTTCCTTACCCCCTTATCAATGTTTACCCGGTGCTCGTCGGTCAACAAGATAGCCTTTCTGAAGCGGGCGAATGGGGGAAAGAACTGCTGACTCATGAGCTCACCCACGTAGCCCAACTTTATCCGTACTCTTCCAAGGGGTATAAAATTTTAAGAACTGTTTTTGGTTCGATTATTTCCCCTAACTTATTGATGCCCAATTGGTGGAAAGAGGGCATGGCCGTCGAAATTGAAACTCAGATGTCAAATCAAGGGCGAACTCGATCTTACCTGCAAGATGCCCAGGTCAGATCTTATGTTACAAAAAATAGATTAGTCGATTTTGATTTGTCTCAGGTCAACGAATCTTTGGTGACATGGCCCTATGGAAATCGCCAGTATTTTTTTGGTTCAATGTTCATGAGTCAAATCGTTAAAGAAAAAAATCCCGGAGTGCTCGGCGATTTAGTTGAGGAACAATCTTACCTTTTACCCTATGTGCTTAATTCACCTGCGGAAGAGCTACTTAAAAAAGATTACGCCACTCTTTATGCTCAAACGTTACGAGACTATCAAGATAACAGCACACAACAAATAGAGGCACTGAAAACGGTCCCATTATCCGAAGTGACTCCGATTAATCCCGAATTACTCATGTCTAAATCGGTACAATTAAATAATTCAGGCAACTTACTGGCTCTTTTTGCCACGACAGATATGAAAACTGAATTACAAATTTATCGTAGAATTCCGAATTCGAATCAGTTTGTTTTGGTTGATCTTGATCACAAACCTAAAGGAAATTTAGGATTTTTCAGCTTTCACCCGACAGAGGGTAAGATCATTTTCAGTAAAACCCACCCGGTCAATTTGCAGCAGTCTTTTTCCGATATTTACCTTTATGATATTGTGAACGATAAAGTGGAAGACTTAACTGAAAATGAAAGAGCCCGTGATCCCATTTTTTCTCCGAATGGAAAATTTGCATTGTTCACACACACGGCTGATGGGTTGACCGAGCTGAAAGAATTTGAATTTTCAAACAAAAAAATTCGTTCACTGATCAAAACGGATCGCAAAAATAGAATCAACTCTTACACCTATAAAAATTCGAATGAAGTGTTGTACACCACTCGAAATCAAGCCGGTATACAGCAGTTATGGAGTTTTAATTTAGTCCTCTTGAAGGCGGCTGCGGTCAAGTCTCCGAAACAAATTCGATTTTTAAAATATAAAAATGAAAAACTTTATTTTACTTCTACTGAAAATGAAGTGCAAAACGTTTACAGCGCAAAAATCAGCGATAATAGTCTTA
>JACMMZ010000138.1 GCA_014378775.1 Pseudobdellovibrionaceae bacterium | reverse complement strand
GAGTTCTGAATAGAGTTAAATGAGTTGATGTGACTTTGAATTCTTGCGGCATCAGCTCATTGCCTTCGAGGACTATTTTGAGCAATTTTAGGTTTTCCCCGTTAAGCACCAAAGGGGTCTCTCGGTGCTTGGTCATTTTTAACTGTGAGCTCACTCGGGTTGCCGTTTCGTTTAAATTGAAATACAGTCGGCAATCATCGATAGAAAAGTCAGGTGGGGTGTAATCTTTGAGGTATTGTCTGCTGTTTGTCATCTTGTCAGACTTGCACAAAAGTGGTGGAATGTAAATCAGTAGCGAGGTTTTATGACGATAAACGAAGTGAGCTTTTCAAATATTAAATGGATCGATCATGTCGCGCCGACTAAAAAGAAACTGATTGAAATGTCCGAAGTCATTGGGGTTCCTGAAGGGATGATTTTGAATTGTCTCAACCCTGACTTTTTACCTCACTTAGATACCTATCACGATGTTTCTTTTCTTATGCTTCGAGTTTCCGAACAGGGCTCCCCGAAAATGGCTGACACCATTCAAGAGCTCACCACAAAAATCGCTTTATTTATAAAGGGTGATACCATTTTCAGTTTTCACCGGCTCTTGCTACCGGAAATAATCGCGGTCACCCAAAAAATACAGGAAAATTCATCTTCCATTACGATCCAGTATTTTTTTCAAACTTTATTTGAACAAGTGGCGCTTAGTTATGATACGCCCTTGATAGAGCTTGAGCACATGGCGGATCAATTTGAGGAAAATATTTTAAAGGCCGTGAAGTCGCGAAATTTATTACAAGATGGTTTTATTTTGAAAAGAAAAGCTTCGGCTTATAAAAAAGTCATAAAATTCAGTTCCGAAGTCGTTTCAAAAATGGTCAGTACACTTAAATTAGATCAAACGCAATTTGGCTACATCAAAGAAAAATTCGATCGCTATCAATTCTATTCCGATGATGTTTTTGAAAACAGTCAAAGTTTACTGAACCTTCACATCGGCATTCAATCACAAAAAACGAACGAGGCCTCATTTCGGACAAATGAAATCATGCGGGTTCTCACCGTATTAACCATGTTCTTTTTACCTCTCAATTTTATCGCCGGTGTTTACGGAATGAATTTCGAAGTGATGCCCTTAATTAAAGAAGTTCAGGGATTTTGGATCTCAATTGGATTCATGACAATCATTTGCGTGATTTTATTAGCCTACGTGATCAGAAAAGGGTGGATGGCCCCACCCCCGAAAGAATAAATTAAAATTTAATCGTTTGATTCAAGTGAGCTTTATCATCTTCGCCAATGATTTGAATTTCGAGTTGGCGTTTTCCCCAATCAATCGAAGCTAAGCCAAAATTAATACCGAGGTAGCTTGGCGCTAAGTAAGTTGGATCAAGTTCAGGCTCTTTGGCTTTTGATGGCTTATTCAAAGCGCTGGACGTGATGTCATAAAGTTCTGTTTTCTTGTTCAGTTGAATTTTTGCTACGGAAGCTAAATGACGATCACCGGATAAAACGACGGTGTTACGGATATTATTTTTGTTTAAAAGATCTAAAAATCTTTTTTTCTCTAAAGGGAAATTTCCCCATTTTTCAAAGCCTGGATCATCAGCGATAAATTGAATCGATGAAACGATAATTCTCAGCTCGGCTGGCTTTTTCAATTCCCCTTCAAGCCATTTCCATTGATCAACGGATAAAATTCGTGCTTTTGGATCTTCATTGGGGATGTACATTTTTGTCTTCGCAACTGTATTTGCCGCGGTAGAATCCCCTGAAGTCAAAAGGGGCACTTCAATCGGAGCTTTGATTAAAGGAGATCGATCGTAACGAGTATCTAATAAAATAAATTGAACTCGTTTTTTACCTTCGCCCACGATGCGGCTGTGATAAATAGCGCCTTGATTTTTTGGAATTATATTTTTCGAATAAGTCCAGTATTGTCCAAATATTTTTCGAGCCTCAGTTTTACGGGGATTGTCTTCGCCGCCGTCGCTCTGACCGTAGTCGTGGTCATCCCATGTTGCCATAAAAGGAACGGCTTCTCGTAAATCTAAGTAATCTTTATTTTCATTCAGTTTAATGTACTGATCGGCAATGGATTGGTTTTCCGTTTTCGAGCCATAAACATTATCGCCCATCATGAGAAATAATTGGGGGCTGCGCGCTTGGATTAGTTTCCAAAGTGGCTGCGGCAAATTCTGATCATTACAAGATCCGAAGCCAAATATAGTAATATTTTTTGAAGTGTCTATGGTCCGATAAGGAATACTCAGTAAGGATTCCCGGCGCAGAATCTCTTTAGGACGTTCATAGCGAGCTTTTTTGGGGGCGATTGAACTTTCGCCGGCGGGATCTGATGTTGTGGTGGATAGGGATTGGCAAGAGCTGACGATGAGAAAAAGAATAGACGCAAAAATAAATTTTATCTGGGATTTCATAGATTCAATTGCAGCAGACAAAATAAAAAAAGCCAAGATGTTATCTTGGCTTTCGAATAAGAACTTTCAATAAAGATTCGAATTACTTGGCAGTGGATCCAAAGTGCTTGTGGATCTGCGCAGACAAGCGAGAAATTTTACGAGAAGCTGCAGATTTGCTGAAAACGCCTTTTTGAGCCGCTTTCATCATCTGACTTGTGTAAGCCGATAACAAAGTTTGAATCGTTTTAGTGTCTTTTTCTTTGATAGCTTTGAGAAGTGATTTTTCGCCAGTACGAACTCTTGATTTACGAGCTGTATTGATCGCATTCTTTTTAACTGACTGACGAGCTCTTTTTGCTGCTGACTTATGCTGTGCCAAGGTATATCCTCCAATAAATAATGTCTAATGATACAAATTTAACCAGTGAAACAATTAGCACAGCCCCGGCAGGTACGCAAGCGGGTAGTGTAATTAAAAATGCCCTAAAAATGGCATTTGGCACGATGACGAGTCGGTTGCTGGGTTTGTTTCGTGAAGTGTTGCTGGCAGCACTTTTCGAAAAGCACATTACCGATGCCTGGTCTGCGGCCTTTCGAATCCCTAATCTGTTTCGACGACTCCTCGGTGAAGGATCCTTGTCCGTTAGTTTCATTCCGGTATTTGTAGATGCTCACTTAGATTCCGAGGCGCGAGCCAAGAATCTAGTGAATACCATGTATTCTATTTTATTAATTATTTTGTCCGCGATCACGGTCTTTGGTCTACTTTTTCCTGACCTGATTTTATCGACGGTGTTGGATCCGGCTTATATTGCACAAACCGAAAAATATAATTTAACCGTGCACATGGCGCGAATCATGTTTCTGTTTCTTTTCTTTATTTCATCTTTTGCATTTTTCATGGGAATTTTAAATGCGCTCGGCGAATTTTTTTTACCGGCTATCGCGCCTACGCTATGGAACTTAGCTATGGTTATTTCAACTATTTGGCCGGCCCAATGGCTCAGTCGCGAATCGGCTCATTACGGAGATCAATTAGCTTGGGGAGTCGTTATCGGAGGAGTGCTTCAATGTCTTATTCTGATTCCGGCCCTTCATCGAAAAGGTTATTTTCCGAAGTTGACTGCGCAATTTAAAAATCCTGATGTCAGTCGGGTGTTTCGAAATATGGTTCCGGGTTTAATTGGAACCGGATTACTCCAATT
>JACMMZ010000137.1 GCA_014378775.1 Pseudobdellovibrionaceae bacterium | reverse complement strand
TTCCATAATTTGATGGTGTCCGGGCGGTTAGCGCGTTCTGGCGCATAACTGTCAACGTGGTGCCACGTTCCATCTTGAAGAGCTACGGCGAAAATGTACATGATGGAATGATCTAAAGTTTCACGAGATGCTTTCGGATCCATTTTTTGCGGATCGTTGGCTCCGGTTCCGATTACGTAGTGAGTGTGATGAGAGGTGTGAATCATAACATCTTTAATATCGTCGAAATTTTTAATTTTTGATTTCATGCGTGCGGCTAAGTCGATTAAAGCTTGTGATTGATATTCTGCTGAATGCTCTTTGGTGTACGTTTCTAAAATGGCGCGTTTTTCTTCGCCCACTTCAGGTAAAGGCACATTATATTTTCCATCTTTTCCATCCAGCATGTAAGCAATAACGGAATCTTCCCCTTCGTAAATCGGCGACGGAGCGCCTTCACCGCGCATACAACGATCTACCGCCTCAATCGCTAGTTTTCCCGAATGCGCGGGAGCAAAAGCTTTCCACGAAGAGATTTCACCTTTACGTGATTGACGAGTGGTGAATGACACGTGAACGGCCTGTTGAATCGCTTGAAAAATAGTTTCTGTCGGTAGTGTAAGTAAAGTTCCGATACCTCCAGCAGTGGCCGGAGCAAGATGCGCAATGTGATCTTTTTTGTGTTTGTGAAGACATATGGCTTTCACCAGATTGACGTGAATTTCATAAGCCGTGACGGCTGCTTTCATGAAATCTTTTCCTGATTTTCCCATTTGTTGCGCCACCGCGAGTATCGGCGGGATATTATCGCCCGGATGAGAATAATCGGCCGCTAAAAAAGTATCGTGATAATCGAGTTCACGAACAGCGGTGCCATTGGCCCAGGCGGCCCATTCGCAAGAAAATTTTTGATCATTAGGCATTCCAAATACCGTCGCTCCGCCAGCTCTGGGATGAGCTAAAGCCATTGACCGGGCGGAGGCCACCGGACGTCGGTTGGCGGCTGCAATCGCAACAGAAGCGTTGTCGATCACACGATTAATAACCATATCGATAACATCTTCTTTAATCGGCGCATTGTCAGAACTGATTTCGGCTAATTTCCACGCTAGTTGATCTTTTTTTTCAATTTTTTCTTTAGAGGGGTAAACTCGTACCGGAATTTGTCTCATGGGAACTCCTTATTTAATGTATTCAACAAGTGGGAAAAACCCCTCAAAAAATACCTTAGAACACACCCACAGACAAATGAAATGCGCCGTCAGACTCGTAACTTTTTTTGTTCAGCTTATGGGCATACTCGAGATTCAATGGACCAATAGGTAAGTTGTAACGGATGCCTATACCAACAGAGTCTCTCCATTCGGCTTTGTAGTCGATGGTGCTGGCAAGATTATCGATATTGACCCGGCCTCCGTCGTAGAAAAGAGCCCCGGATAAATCAGATTTTTTCATCAGCGGAAAACGAAATTCTGATTTAAATAATTCATACGATGATCCGCTCGGTAACCGGTAGCTGGCTCCAAGGACATCGGTGTTAGGGAAAAATTCCGTCGACTCGAAGCCACGGACGGTGCTTCGGCCACCTAAGATAAAACCTTTTTTATCGAACCGAACACCATCGCTATTAGTTTTTAAAGGATAAAGATATCCTCCTCGAACCGAGTTGGCCCAGACAAGCTGGTCAACAATTGTGTGATAAAGAGTTGTTTGTCCGGTGGCGCGCACGAAATCATCGGTGTTGTTAGATCCTAAAAATCGGGAAGCATATTCTAAAGTGAGTCGTGAAAAATTTCCGTCGGTAGGATTAAGAATATTATCGCGGTAATCAATATCTAACGTCGGACCCATCGATGCAATAACCATATCCTCACGGCTGTAACCGTATTTGACTTCATCTGCGCTTGTGATGCCTTGATCCACGTAATTGGCAATATTATAAACTTGCCAGATTCCAGTCACATGAGAGGTTATGTCTTGTTCTACCGACCACACGGCTTGGTTTGAAATAGTTTGTTGGCGAATGGTGTAATCACTAATGGTCCTAGATGTCGTGTAGTTCACGCGAAAACGTAATCGGGTATCAAACAAATAAGGTTCTAAATATCCGGCGATGACTTTCCATTCGAAAAAATCAAGAACGTTCGGATTGTAACTGCCTTCTCCTCGAAGCGAGGCCCCGCGACCCCAACCGCCAATATTTCGGTAAGCGGCTCCCAGATAGCCGTGCACGGTGAAATCATTTTCATTGGTGACGCCTGCGCCGATGGTAAAAATTCCCGGCTTTCGTTCACCTAAGCTCACTACGATTGTCCGAATTTGCACATCGGTATTAGCTTCCAACATTTTAATTTCAATCGAAGAAAATAAACCAGTTTTTTGTAAGCGCGCGGTCGATTCTTCTAATTTTTGAGGAGTCAGCAGATCGCCGATTTTAAATTCTAATTCAGAGAATATAACTTTTTCATGCGTTTTGATATTGCCATCAATCAAAATAGAACCGACATAAATTTGCGGTCCCTCAAAAACTTCGACGTTAATTTCGGCCGAAGAAAAATCTTCATTGTACCGGATCAGACTCAATTCACTGGCATTTAAAATTTTCATTTCTAAAAAGCCTGCAAGAGCATAAAAGGCCCGAACCTTATTTAAACCCGATTCAATTTCATTTAAATTCAATAAAGTTTTATCTTTAAGTTCCATGGCGGCAATGAGCTCAGAATTTCCAAATTGATGATTACGGGTGAATTGAATTTCAGAAATGGTGGCCTGTGTTCCCTCATCGATAATGATATTAATTATACCGTGCTCGGGGCGTTCCAAATCAGTGGTTAAGTCCATCTTTTTTAATTTCGCGTTGATAAAGCCCTGGTTTTTTAAAGACACTACTAGATTTTTAACAGCCTGTTCAATATCATCTTTAATAAATAAACCGTCTTGAACCGGAGAAGAAGCATAGGCATAAAATTCTTTGATGTAATATTTTTCAGGCTTTGAGAGCGCACCGGTCACACGAATTTCGTGGATACGGGTTTGCAAATTTTCATTCACCTGATAAACCAGAATATTTTTTTCGCCTTGGCGGAGCACGGCGTATTTGATTTCGCTGTGACTAAAACCCCGGCTGAGATAAAATTTTTGAAGTTTTGAAAGAATTTCCCCCGGGAAACTATCATCACTGGGGGCGTATTCGGATAGTTTGAGAATATCTGTTTTAAGATCATATTCCGTGTAACTGGTCGAGCCTTCAATTTTGATTTCAAATTCAGGTCGGACTAAAAATTTATACATCAGATCAACTTGCGTGTCGTTTGCGTTATACAAAATCTGAGGTGGGGGTAAATTCACGAGATAAAGTCCGGATGAATTAAGCTGAGTGCGAATTTCAACGTTAATTTTTTTTAGTCGCTCATCGGTCAGCGATTCTCCGACGTAATTCCAGTAGATGTTATTTCGTAAAGCTCGTGCATCCTTATCGCTTAAACCTTTAAAACTCAGGGATCGAATGGTGGTTTTAGGTCCGATTTTGACCGTAACGATAAGTCGTCGTTTGAAACTATCGGCATTTTCATATTCATATTTTGCGGTGGCTTTTTGAAAACCCAAATTTTTATAATGCCCGAGAAGTTTATCAATAGCGTATTTAACTTTATTCGCATCGTTTGCATCGGATAAATTAAGATTCATTATTTCTTGGGCTTCATCATCACTGAGATATTTGGTGTCTTTGAAAACAATGGCTTCGACTTTAAGATCAAGCTCAGCTCGCAAAATAAGACGGGATTGATCGTTGATAATCTTTATTTTTTTTAAATGTGTTTTGCTGTAAACTTTTTTAATGATCGAGTTCAGCTCTTCTTCAGTATATTGCGAACGACCCAATTCAGGAATGTCCGATAAAAGCAGGTTCTGAAATTTCAGTGGCCAGTTTGATAAATCAAATTTGAAATTGTAAACTTGAAGCGAATTCTGGGCGAAAGATCCTAAAGTCCATATCAAAATACATAAAAATAAAATAGAAGTTCTTACCATTCGAACTCCTTTTTGAATTCATAATCGATTCCGCCCACGCCGATTTCGTTGTCTTGATTTTGAATGATACTGTTGTCCTGTTGCAGATTAGGCTGACTTTGATAATTTAAAATAGCTGAAGAATTCGGAGTGAACATCCACTGCAGTTTGACTTCGTTATTCTGGCGATCACCGGTTAACGATCGCGAGTACGAGGTATTTAATTTCTTACCTAATTTTTTACTGACAATTACCTTAGGTACCGCGATGTTTCGCGTGCTATCCACCGCGGGAGCGAGCTGAACGTTAAGGCCTAAACGAGATTGAATTTTTTTAGTAAAATCAGATTGATTTCCAATCACCGATAAGACTTCAAGTCCGGTTTGTTTTTG
>JACMMZ010000014.1 GCA_014378775.1 Pseudobdellovibrionaceae bacterium | reverse complement strand
TACGAATGCTCATCGGTAATTTTTTTTGTGGATACAGAATTATTTTTTTCGGATCATGAAATCCATAGGCCTCTTCAGCCGAAAGAAAAATATTTCTTTTTTCTCCTTTAGTCAAATTCTGCAAGCCTTTTGATAGGCCCAGCAACATAGCTGCTTCATCGTGGGTCGAAGTAAGAACTTCACGATTGCAAGTCTGACTGATAAATTGTCCAATTTTATTTTTGAGTAAACAATTAAAGGAAATAATTTGTGGATTAATAAGTTAGTCCTTGTCTCAAATAAAAAACCGACCCTTATCAGGTCGGTTTAAAAATTTATAATATAAATTTAATCGATACTAGTAACGACGAGAATCAGAACGAGGCGCCATTGGCTTCGCTTCTGTTACGTTAATAGCGCGACCATCTAAATCAGTTCCGTGGAACTTCGCGATGGCGTTCTGAGCTTCTGCAGCAGAAGACATTTCAACAAAGGCAAAACCTTTGCTGCGTCCTGAATCGCGATCCATAATTACTTTAGAAGAACTTACAGTTCCGCATTCAGAAAATTTTTCGCTTAAAGATTGGTCGTTTGAAGAATATGGCAAATTGCCAACATATAGTTTCGTACTCATTTTATACCTCCGAAAGGCTTTGAGTGCTTCTTTGGAGGAATTGAACGAAATGTACAAAGTCTCTAATCAGCTTACAAACCGCAGTCTAGCAGACTTTTTCTAAATATCCTAACTCAAAATTTTTTTAATGCTCTAAAGCCTTTAGCTTTGAGAATCTTGGTGAGCGATCTCTTGTGGCTGCAGGTAGCCCTCATTTTCTTTCGCCTTTGGATTTACCTTTTTACAGACCTGTTCTTTTATTCCCCTTAAGTTGTGGAAATTGACCCGCTCTCAAGCGTGTCAACGATCCCTATCTTTCTCGGCTCGGTACAATGGTTGCAAATAGAGATATTCGCTTACCTAACAGATAAAAATAACCAAGGAGAAGATTATGAATAACGCACAAGAAATTAAACCAGAAATGCCAGTAGTATGCTCTAAAAACGGCCAATTTGCAGTGGTAGATCATCTTGAAGGCAAAGATAGCATCAAATTAAAAAAAGATGATTCAGGTCAACACCATTTTATACCCATGAAATGGGTAACAGCTGTTGATGACAAAGTCCACATTGATCGTCCAGGCGATCAAGCAATGAAAGAGTGGAAAACAACTCCGACATTAAACTAAGAATTTTTTTAGTTTTAATTTTTAAAAAGCCCGTCTTTGAAAAAAGCGGGTTTTTTATTTTTTACGAGGTTCTTTCAAAGTCATTGAAGAAATTTTTAATTTTCCGCTTCTTATTTGTTGAACTTGCATTATTAAAGCTTGAGCGGCTACCTCAGCTTCTTCTTGGACCGCCTTGTCTTTGTCTAAAGCCTCATGGCTCGTGGCATAATCTTCATAATATCCTATGTACCGATTAATTTGTGCCCGCGGACCAGAATCAATCAAACCCATATCATTTAACCAATCGACTAACATACGTCGTAAATTTTCATCACCTGACGAATCACCATGAACAAAAACAGAAAAAGCTCTGCCTTTTAAATGTTGAGGATAATCCCAACCTTTCGTTTCAATTTCTTTGGCTAACACAGCTTTCTTACCGAGCGTACTGGTCGGATCAGGATTTCCTCCGTCTGCACAAACTAAACGATCCATCATTAATTTTAAGGGTGAAGGGGCCTGCGACCAGTGTACCGGAGTCAAAATCATTACGCCGTGAGCGCGCGTCCACATTTCATAAATTTCACTCATCCAATCCTGAGTTTGTCCGCCAGAATGATGAGGATAACAAGAACACGGCCAGTGACATAGCGGCATTGCGGTAGATACGCAGGCCTTGCACGGATGAATTTTTTTTCCGTATTCGGCTGTTACACGGCTTAAATCTAAAAACTCGGTTTCAAATCCTGAGGATTTAATTTTTCTCTCAGCTATTTTGCTTAATCGATATGTTTTAGAAATTTCTCCGGGACAGGTATGTTCATTACGAGAAGAGGCACAAATTATAAGAATCGAAGACTTCTTCGCTTTTTTTTGCAATCGTTCAACGCTTTTTAAACGATTGGATGTGGCTAGCCATTGGGAAGACAAATTATAATCCGGGTTCTTAAATCGGGATCCTGCCTTTTCCGTTACAGGAGCTTTTCTTCCATCAACGTAAGCCTCCCAAGCAATCGCGGTGATTTTCTTCAATTCATTTTCAACTTCTGAAAAAGCGGGATCATAGAATTGTTCTAGATATCGCTTTTCAAATTCGGCTTTTTTCAATTTTACACTAGGCTGACCTTTACGTAGTTTCATTGCTCCATCAAACATGAAAGGGTTTTAACTGTAAAAGAGATTTAGTTACTGTGCCGAAATTACCCCGGAACTTAGAATTATCCGTCGTAAGCATTGGATTTAGTGTTAAAAATGGCGCAAGTTTTTAAAATTTACTGATTATAACCTTAAAAATTGCTCTATCTTTTATTTATTACTAATATGAAATCTTAACGCCGCAAAAGGATGGAAAAATGAACTTTTTAGATCACGAAAACTGGGAAATCGCAAGTTTTGTCGTGACCGTCATCGGTTTACCTTTAGCTATTTCAGTATTTTACTGGGAACAAAGACGTGAACGCCAAAACGAAGAAGAGGAGATTTATCAAAAACTTTCCGAAGAGTACGTCGAATTTTCTAAATTGCTGATCGAAAATGCCGATCTTCAATTAACATCAAGAGAAATTGCAAATACCAACTTAACACCTGAACAACTCGAGCGTAAAAAGATTATTTTTGATATTCTTATTTCCTTGTTTGAACGCGCTTTTATTCTTGTCTACGAAGACGTAATGAATAAACAAACGGCGCGAATGTGGCTATCGTGGGATGATTACATTCGTATCTGGTGCCGGAGAAAAGATTTCCGTGCACTTCTTCCCGACATGCTTCACGGAGAAGACCCTGATTTTATCAATTATATCATGAAGGTTTCTAAAGAAGAATTTGCTCGATTGAATCTTAACTAAGTTAAGCCGCTAAAAAGGATTATTGGCTGTCTAAACTTTTTCACGTCACTGCCAATTTTTGGCGTTTCTCAAAATGGGAATCCCACAATTGAATTAAACACACCGCCTTTCCATTTAAGGTGGCGCGGTCGTTGCTCATTGTAAGTTAGAATTGAGGTCTACTATGAAATTCAGAAGCTTATTTATTTTTACTATCGGCTTATTATCTGCCATAAACTTGCTGGCACAGACACCGCCGGTTAAAACGCTTGTTGATATGGAGACAAAATCAAATGGCGCCGGAGTAAGATCCAATGAATCGGTACAAATGGTGAACTACGAAATTCCTTTGGAGCTTATCTCTGAAGGTAAGGATTTTAATTTAAGTCCTCAGCTTTATAATTCAATGGTTGTCGTTAAAAACGGTAAGAAGTTGGTTCGATGGGTGATCAATCCTGAAGATACGAAATGGTTTAAAGAAGTAGAAAATTTTCTAAGATCACATAACATTGAACCTGTACGACATAACTATTTTAAAGGTTATCAAACAGCTAGCCGCTCTTATATTGTTATCGATCCTAATAACGGCGCCCAGTTTTCAATAAAAACTTCTACCAATCAAACGGGTGGGGCATGGAAAGATAAAAAACAAGATTACAAAGATGGATTTGATATTCTTCTGATTTCAGATCTGATGAAAAAAATTCAGGCTCAAAAACCTTTTGAGCACACAGTTATTATGCAGGAGCCTTTGGTGTTCGGAGTTGAAACGATTGATCAGTCTATCGTGATCAGAGAACTTGCCGACATTGCCGTGAATGAAGAATTTATTTATATTCCGGGATTCTCTGTACTGCATGAAGAGACCGGGAAACAGATCGCAAAAGCAAATGGATCTTCTGATCCCGCAGCATTTTGGAATGAACATTACGTCAAACCGATGGCTCGTTCGGCAGCGGAAGTTGTTGCTCGAACTGGAATTTGGTATGACTCTCCCCATGGTCAAAACTTCTTAGTAGAATTGACTAAAGATTTAAAACCAACAGGCCGCATGGTTTTACGCGATTTAGGTGATATTTATATCAACGAACCAATGATGAAGGCGCTTGGCGAAAATGAAGTGTTGAAAAAGTTTTCGACTAAAGAAAATATCTCGACAGATCTTAGTGTCTCGTTCGGACCGCTCCACGGTAACAAAGTCCCTTCGTGGGTCAATGATCATGTTTACAAATCTTGGGCGAAAACATTTTTCAAAACTTTCCGTGCGGATTATTTTCAACGAACTGGAATTATGGTAAAAGAATACAACGCGAGCCATGGATTCTCGTATTTCGGTCTTTCTGTTGATACCCATTCAAAATCTTTTGACGATTATAACAAGATTCTAAGCGCTCCGAAGATGTGTCGTTCCCTTTTCCGATGATCCTTTTGCCTAAAATTTTAATCATTCAAAATGACCCTACCGTACCGCCTGGAATTATAACTAGGTGGTTTTCTCATTTCGACCTTATTCAAAGTTTTGAAGAAAAATTACCACGATTTTCAGATTATGATTTAGTTATCATCTGCGGCGGGGAACCCAATGTTTATCAAGTCGATACATTTCCTTGGTTGGTTCCTCTCAAAATCGAATTGAAACGTACTATTAATAATTCCAAAACTAAAATAGTGGGTTTGTGTTTGGGTGGACAACTTTGTGCTGAGGCTCTGGACTCAAAAGTTTATCGTCATCCGCAAGGATTAAAAGTCGGCTGGGAGTTGGTAAGTCTCGAGGATGGAAAGACAGATCATATGTTTTTCCATTATCACCAATACATTTTTGATTTACCGAAAGAAGCTCGTCGAATCGCTTCAAATAAATGGTGGCAAAATCAGGCTTTTTTATGGAAGAATCGCATTTTGGCCGTTCAGTTTCATCCGGAAGCCGAAGGGCCGTGGATTCGTGATTGTTTAGAATCTCAGATTTCGACTGCCGAACAGCTGCAGTGGATGAATGAAAGTCACATTTGGCTCAAACATCAAATTGATGATCTGCTGAAATCGTAGAATTATTTTTTAAGATTAAATACTTCTTCAGCATTAGTTCTAAAAACTTTTTCCCAATGCTCTTCGGGAATAGCTTGTTTAAAAGCTTTGACGTAATCTTTAATATCAACCAAAGGCCAATCCGAACCGAACATTAATTTTTTAGGATTTTCAACGTACCCAAAGACCCAAGACAAGGGATTCACAACGTAGGTTTTAAGTTGATCAGGTTTATAGTTTTCAATTTGGCCAATCAGTAAAGCCGAACC
>JACMMZ010000136.1 GCA_014378775.1 Pseudobdellovibrionaceae bacterium | reverse complement strand
GCGGTGAATAAAAAAATTGCTATGATGCTGACAAAATCTCCGTTAGCCATTGCCAGTTCTAAAAAATCGATTCGCGAAGCTTACAATTTAGAAATTGATAGCGCTCTCAAAAATGAAGCGGATATTTTCTCGGTCCTTTTTGAAAGTGAAGACACCAAAGAGGGAACTTCGGCGTTTTTAGAAAAACGTAAACCTCAGTTTAAAGGACTATAATGACCAAACATAATGTTCGTATCGTGACTTCAACCGCATTATTTGATGGCCATGATGCTTCCATAAATATTATTCGGCGTATGCTGCAAGAATTCGGAGCCGAAGTCATCCACTTAGGCCACAACCGTTCGGTTCAAGACGTGGTCAAAAGCGTTTTGCAGGAAGGTGCGCAAGGCGTTTGTATAAGCTCTTACCAGGGCGGCCACATGGAATACTTTAAGTATTTGCGTCAGGCACTTGATCTTGCCGGAGCCAGCTTCGTACAAATTTATGGTGGCGGCGGTGGGGTTATCATTCACGAAGAAAAAAAAGAACTCGAAGCATCTGGGATCGCGCAAATATTTCATCCCGATGATGGCAGACGTCTTGGTCTTGAGGGTATGATCAAAATGATCGTGGACGGTTGTGATTTTGATGTGTTAGCGGCAGCAAACAAAACCAGCCTTAAGTTACATAAAAATGAAGGCGACACGATTCCATCCTACAATTTAGGAGTGGCTTTAAACCAAATCGAATTGAATTCGGATTTAAACCAATCAGAAATTTTTAAAAATACAAATTTAGAAAGTTTCAAACGAAAAGGCAGCAGTCCCGTGGTGCTGGGAATCACCGGAACCGGTGGCGCCGGAAAATCATCTTTGATTGATGAGCTCGCGCAACGATTTTTAAACGCCTTCCCGGAAAAAAATATTGCAATTGTTTGTGTTGATCCGTCAAAAAAGAAAACCGGCGGAGCTTTATTAGGTGATCGAATTCGCATGAATTCGTTATCTCGTAATCATATTTTTATGCGGTCCCTAGCTTCGCGCGGATCAGGAAAAGAAATTTCCACCGCACTACCACAAATGCTGAATTTTTTAAAACAATGTGATTTTGATTTTATTATCGCCGAAACTTCGGGAATCGGTCAGGGGAATATGGCCATCACTGAGGTCAGTGATTTATCCATGTACGTGATGACATCTGATTTTGGGGCCCAGTCTCAGTTGGAAAAAATCGATATGATTGATTTTGCCGATTTTGTGGCGGTGAACAAAGCCGATCGCAGAGGTGCTTTAGATGCGGTCAGAGACGTCACTAAACAATATAAAAGATCCCGTAAAATTTTTGACAACGATGTTGAAGTTCCGGTTTTTTTGACTCAGGCGTCACAATTTAATGATAAAGGGGTTAATCAATTATTTTTTGCGCTAGCTGACAAGCTTCACGCCATGGATCGATTATCCCAAGTTACACAAGAATTTAAACAAGCGGTTTTATCGGCGGAAGAACACGTGATCATTCCCTCAGACCGACAAGTTTATTTGGCTGAAATTGTCAGTACGATGAAATCTTACAAACAACGCGTTTCTCGGTTGGCGGAAAGTGCCAGCCGGTTAGGATCTTTACTTAAAATTAAACCGGATATAAAACTTTCAGAATCGCAGTTCAATGATTTAGAAAAAAATTATTCTGATGGATTGACTTCAAAAGAACTCAGCGAGCTCACCAACTGGAATCAATTCATTCAAAATTATTCTGGCGATGAATTAGTTTATTCCGTTCGAGGAAAAGAATTTCGTCAACCCATGGTGACCACTTCATTAAGCGGAACTAAGATTCGTAAAATTAGTTTACCGAATCTCAACGATTGGGGAGATCGCTTTAAATATCTCAAATTAGAAAATGTTCCTGGAGAATTTCCCTTCACCGCTGGCGTTTTTCCTTTAAAAAGAACCGATGAAGATCCCAAGCGCATGTTTGCCGGAGAAGGCACGCCAGAAAGAACCAATCTGCGTTTTCATTATTTATGTAAAGGAGAAACGGCTCACAGGCTTTCCACGGCCTTTGATTCCGTCACGCTTTACGGACAAGATCCGAATTTGCGCCCAGATATCTATGGAAAAATCGGCGAAAGCGGCGTCAGTATTTGCACCTTAAATGATATGAAAAAACTTTTTAAAGGGTTTGATCTGATTTCTCCGAATACTTCAGTCAGTATGACCATCAACGGCCCGGCCCCGATTATTTTAGCTTTTTATTTTAATACCGCCATTGACGCTCAAATTGAAATTTTTGAAAAAAAAGAAAATCGTAAAGCCACTCAAAGCGAGCTTGAAACGATTCGAAAAACCACTTTGAAACAAATCAGAGGAACAGTTCAAGCCGATATTTTGAAAGAAGATCAGGGTCAGAACACTTGTATTTTCTCCACTAATTTTGCTTTAAAGATGATGGGTGATACCCAAGAGTATTTTACCACTAATGATATCAAGAATTTTTATTCCGTCAGTATCTCGGGTTATCATATCGCAGAAGCCGGTGCCAATCCGATCAGTCAGTTGGCCTTTACATTATCGAACGGATTTACTTTTGTTGAATATTATTTATCACGTGGACTTAAAATTGATGATTTTGCTCCGAACCTATCATTTTTCTTCAGTAATGGTTTAGATCCTGAGTATTCAGTCTTAGGCCGCGTGGCCCGTCGGATCTGGGCCGTAGCGATGCGCGATCTGTACAAAGCCAATGATCGTTCACAAAAATTAAAATATCATATTCAAACCTCTGGTAGATCACTGCATGCGCAGGAAATTGATTTTAATGATATCCGAACCACGCTGCAGGCCCTGTTGGCTTTAAATGATAACTGTAATTCGCTTCATACCAATGCTTACGATGAAGCCATCACCACGCCCACGGAAGAATCGGTTCGCCGGGCCATGGCCATTCAGATGATCATCAACCGCGAATTCGGAATCAGTAAAAACGAAAATATCAACCAAGGAAGTTATTTCTTAGAAGAATTAACCGATATTGTGGAAGAAGCCGTTTTGGCAGAGTTTAAAAAGATCAGCGATCGGGGTGGGGTCTTAGGTGCCATGGAGACTCAGTATCAAAGATCAAAAATTCAAGAAGAGTCCATGTATTAT
>JACMMZ010000135.1 GCA_014378775.1 Pseudobdellovibrionaceae bacterium | reverse complement strand
TTTTTTGATTTTTCCCATCGATATCATCAAACCGAGCTACAAGTTCGGCTGATTCTTCAAGGGATTGTTCCTTTAATAGCTCGATAAATTAAACTGAATTCACGATATCGACCGGCGAAGAGGCCACCATGCGTCCGAGATCAGTGATATGATGCTGTGAATCCAAAAGCTTCCACGATATCAGATCTTTGGTCGCTCGCTGAATAATATTTAATTTTGGAGTCTCCAACCAACTGAATTTTTCAAAATCTTTAACGCCATTAACGGCTAAGAAGAGCAGTTCATGGTGAAGTGTGCTGTCTAAAATTTCTGGCCGAATCGATGCCGGCATAGAGCGCTCGTCAAACGGGTGCCATAACTTAAAACAAAGACCATCGCTGGTTCGTGCGGCTCGACCTTCTCGCTGGGTGGCCGAAAAAAGGGAAATGCGGTCCAATTTTAATCTTGAAAAACCCAGTTTCTGCTCTACTTGAATATTTTTCTCAAGACCGGAATCAATAACGCAGTCTAAATCCGGAAGTGTAATTGAAGATTCAGCCACGTTCGTGGCCAATATGATTCGGCGTTGAAGGTTGCTTTTTTTAACAATTTTTTGTTGATCCGTAAGATTTAATGAACCGTGAAGAACTTCTAATGAAACGTGAGGTAAACAGGGCTGGATCACGTCTCGAGCTTGTTGAATTTCCCGCTGACCAGGTAAAAAAATGAGAATATCTTTTTTAGATTCAGACCAAGCTTCTAAAGTCGTCAATTTAATCTGTTCAAAAAATTCTTTATCACAAACTAAGCGCTGATTGGCCTTAATAAATTTCTTTTCGATCTTGTACGGCGGAGCCGATATTTCTATTGCATGCGACTGACCGAAATATTTTTGAAGTTGTTTGACGTCCATGGTAGCAGACATAATGATAATCTGAATATCTTCTGATAATATTTTTTGCTCCAAACAAACTCCAAGAATTAGATCCATATTCGATTTTCGTTCATGAAATTCATCTAAAAAAATAAACCCTACTGATTTCATAAAAAGGGGATCATGATATTTTTTTAAGAATAACCCATCGGTCATAAAAATAAGCTGAGTCGACGCTGACATTTTTGATTCAAATCGAACAGCGTATCCGACCTCTTGACCTAAGCCCCAGTTATTTTCTTCCGCGATCCGATCTGCGGCAGATAATGCCGAAATTCTTTTAGGTATAATAACGATAATTTTTTCAAGTTTCTTTTGATTGATTA
The DNA here is from genome assembly GCA_014378775.1 of Pseudobdellovibrionaceae bacterium. GTDB lineage: Bacteria > Bdellovibrionota > Bdellovibrionia > Bdellovibrionales > Bdellovibrionaceae > Pseudobdellovibrio. Next base: position 1,067 of record JACMMZ010000135.1, on the reverse strand, counting down.
AAGATTTTAACAGTTCGGCCGGCACACGGGTGGTCTTACCTGATCCAGGCGAGGCATTAAGTATCACGGGAAGTTCAGAGTTAATTTTATCGATGATGTTTTTTAAATGAGGATCAATCGGTAAAGAGACTTTGCTCACGTTTGAGCCGGATAAATCATCAGCATGAATTCAGCCTTTGCAAATCTTAAGTTTTGTAAAACAAAACTTGGACGACCTTCTAAAACTTCTTCTTCATCTTGTGAAAGATTCATTACTAATAAGATATCACGTGCATTAAAGTGTTGAACAACTTCTTCTAAAGTTTTTTTCAAGCGATAAGGTGTGTCCATAATAATGATGGCATTTTTTTCAAGCTTGAGTTTAATCCATTCTTTTGACCGGGCTTCATTTTCCGCCGGCATAAAACCGCGGAACAGAAACTGGTTAATACGCTGAGAGCTTAAGGACAATAGACCCATCAAAGCTGATGCGCCCAGTACAGTTTTGACCGGGACTCGATTTTTCCGGCAAAGGTGAATCAAATTATTTCCTGGATCGCAAAATCCCGGGGTGCCACAGTCAGAGACTAAAGCTACATTTTCATTTTTACACATTTCAGCGAGCTTGATTAATTCTTCTAAAGTTGTGTGTTCGTTAAGAATCTCGTAGCGCTTGGCTTTTATTTCCAAGCGTTTAAGTAAAGTGGATGTTTCTTTTGTGGATTCACAAAGGATGACATCGGCCGATTTCAAAATTTCTACGGCGCGAAAAGTGATTTCAGTGAAGTCTCCGATTGGAGTAGCTACTAAGTGCAACATTTAATCCCTCTCGATGGTGTAGTTAAAAATCTCGGTGTGCAGCGCTCGCACATTATCCCTGCGGGAGTGCGTAGTATTCATATAAATAAGACGCACATTGGGCATATGATCTCCGACCAGATTGATATTAACTGGTTCATTTTCAAAAAAGTAAATTTGAGATTTTGGGTGATCTTGTGCTAATTTCTGTAACCATTCTAACTTAAATAAGTGATCATCCATTTCCTTTTGTGGCTTGAGATGAATCTGGGCCGGGTCGCAGGGAAGTC
>JACMMZ010000134.1 GCA_014378775.1 Pseudobdellovibrionaceae bacterium | reverse complement strand
TTCCGACCTTATCATACTGTGAATGACTGATCGTACTGGCCTGAAGCATTTTAATTTCTGCATCAGTGAGTTGGTAGCGCGTTTGAACTTCAGCGTCGGTGGAGGCCTCGGCCGCAATTGACGGTTGAGCCGCAAGCAAATTTACCCCGAATAGAACAACTGATAAGCTTAAAACATTTTTGATTTTTTTAAAATCCATAGGTCCTCCAATTTTAAATAAAGCGTAAATCTATAACGTTGAAAAAGCAAGATCGCTCAATTAGAAAAACAAACTACCGACTAAAGCCATATCATTTACGTATTTTGCATAACCTGCAAAATGCCAGGCTTTATCGCCAACTCCAACACCGAACCATAATTCGTGGTGAGTATCGTCTACGTTGCTTGTACTTGTTTCGCGGTTATTTAATGTAATTTCATCGGTTAGACTTAGCTGTAAAAAATCGGCGCGTACCATGAGGCCTGGACTAAGTAGAAGGCGTATACTATATTTAGTTGGATTTTCATAATTACGTTGACTGGCGTCGACGGTAAACGTCCACTGGCTTCCTACGTATGAATAACCTAAGCCGTAGGTTTTAACGCTGTGGCCGATTCCGTTGTTGTTGTTTGTTTCGTCATTGTCATCGTCACTGCTGAATTCGGCAATCAAGCCAACCCGGTGTGTGCCATTCGGATTAAATAAAGCCGCTGCGGTATATGAGTCCTTCTGGTAGCGCAGTCCTACGCCAATGTCGGCGACGACGGCTGCGGCGCTTCCGGCCCAACGGCCTTCGCATCCCGTGCAATTGCGAGTGTAATATCCAGCCGCAATTCCGGCGGCACCAGTTCCGTATCCCAGTTCAGCTCCATAACCAGTTTTACCATTATTATTGTTACTGTCGGCGTTGTTATCTTGATCATACTCTGCGCTTAGGCGCCATGAATTTTGGTAGACCACACCAACAGGGCTTTCATGTGTGTAGCCAGTGGAAAAATTGACCGTGGAGGTCAGTGTGGGTGAGGAAATTCCTTGGCCAATGGCAATCAAGTTGGTTTGACCATGAGATGATCCTGCGGAAGCAAAGGTACTTAAAGGGATAAATAGAAACAAGAGCGAAAAAATAGTTTTCATAAATGGGGTCTCCTTCAGCCTATCATTAGCTTATAAGCATAAGGTGCCAATTTAAAAATAATAATATTGTTACGAGGGGGCAGGTTGCCTCACGCGCTCGAATTCGTTCAACAAAACTCCAAAAAATAAACGCTTTGGCTGACTTTAAAAATCATATTTACCGTGCAATCCTATTCCGGAAACAAAGGGAAAATTTGCCCCTACGATATATCCGATTTAAGACACAGCTTTAGCTTTACATAAATCACTTGTGTAAAGACAGTAATCACGTGTTTAATCACATTTTAGCTTAATTGACTTTTTTATTAACTATTTTCCATGATACTAAGGAGCATTTTTTTGAATCGTCGCCAGCGAAATGAATTACATGTCGTGCAAATCGAATTGTGGAAAAAGAAAAATGCCAATTTTTCTTCAGACCAAATGATTCATCTTTTTGTTAATGCCATTCAGGCCGTTCATAAAAGAAGCCTGAGCACTTTAAGTAACGTGACGGTTAGTGCCGTAATCGATCGAACATTGCATGAATGCAAAGAAAAATTTCCTTTATTATCTAAAATATCCATTGAGCCCGAGGGTCTTCACTTCAACCATTTTTTAGATCAGATGCCGAGAGTCGAACAACAAGAGGCACAAGATTCCCTTGAATACCTGCTGATCGAACTTTTTGAAATCTTTGGAAAAATTACGGCCGAAATACTTACGAAATATTTATATCAGGAACTCATGACAGTGACTTATGAAGGCGCAAAAATAAAATCGGAATTACCAGCAGTTCCATCATCGAAGTCTGTAAAGAATAGAGAAAAAAAATGAAAAATTATTCAGAAATAAGTCGAATTTCGACTGGTGTCCGCAATCTTGACGAAATTCTTGCGGGTGGTTTGCCTGAAGGAAACCTAACGGTCTTTGCCGGAGCGCCGGGATCTGGTAAAACAATTTTATCGCAGCAAATTGCCTTTAAAAATGCGACGCCCGATTCACGTGTTATTTTTTTTCAAACTCTGTCCGAACCGACTGCAAAAACTCTTAAATACTTAAAGCAGTTTAAATTTTACGATCAGTCAAAATTTGATACCGGTTGCGTCGAATTCATCGACCTCGGCGATATCCTTCGTTTAGAGGGCCTTGAAAAGGCGATCGCTATGCTTATGAGTCACGTGAAGCGCTTCAAGCCAGCGTTTGTAGTTATAGATAGCTTTAAAGTTTTTGACGATCTTGCAAAGTCTCGAGAAGAACTCAGAAAATTTACTTACGAAGTCGCAATTAATTTAATGGCTTGGAATTGCTCTGCGCTGTTACTTGGTGAGTTCAGTAAAGAGGAAGTCGATACCAATCCGCTTTTTTCTATAGTTGACGGCATTATTACGCTCAAGCATTTTTCAGCCGCGGGGGAAGAACAAAGATTCATTCAGGTTTCAAAAATGCGTGGGACTAATCACAGCCGAGACGAGCATACATTTGTCATCAACTCAGCAGGGTTGGAAATCTATGCGCCACGGGTAACTATCCGCCGCGAGCCAAATTCGGATCGAAAGATTAAAGGCGACGGTCCCGTTCGCGCAGAACTTGGGATTCCTACGCTTGACGCTTTACTTGGGGAAGGCATTCCGTGGGGGTCCAGCATATTAGTTTCTGGAGTTGCAGGCACGGGGAAAACTATTTTATGTCTTGAGTTTATTTACAAAGGGGCAAAAGAGTTTGGCGAAAAAGGTATATTCTTTTCCTTCGAAGAAACTCCTGACCGACTCATCACCGCGGCCCACGGTATGGGGTGGGAGTTAGGCGAACAAATAAAAAAAGGTAATATCGAAATTGTATTCGTTCCTCAAACAGAAATTAATGTTGAAAGAGATTTGCTCATGATGAAAGACAGAATTGAAAAAATGGGGGCCAAGCGCATCGCCATCGATTCCACTTCTGTTTTTGTACACAAAATCCAAACCCCCCAAGCGGTACGGGAAAAAGTGTTCCAGATTGCGACCTTGGTACAAAGGGCTCAAGCGGTCGGATTTTTTGCAACCGATATTCACTATGGAGCTAATCAAATCAGCCGATTTGGTGTGGAAGAGACCGTTGTGGACGGCGTGATTTTATTAACCGCCAGCGAAAATAAATTTGCGCGAGAGCGGTTTCTTGAAATATATAAACTTAGAAATACGGCACATAAAAGTGGTCGTCAAAAAATGCATATAGCTAAGGGCGGAATAAAGCTTAAAGCAATCGGGTCATCAAAAAAGTAAACTTGGGCGCCTATTAAGAAATTTAATTGAGTCGTCTTGCATGAGCCACCAGTGTCTGTACCAACACGTCCGGATTAATTGGCTTTGCAATATGTCCGGTAAATCCAGCCGCCAGTGCGCGGTCTCGTTCTTCTTTCATGGTATGTGCAGTTAAAGCAAATATTGGTTTTTTATAATTTGCGCGACGTAATTTTACTAAGGCTTCGTAGCCGTCAAGATCTGGCATTTGAATATCCATTAAAACGACATCATAGTTATTTGCCTGAGCTATGCGAATTCCTTCTTTGCCGTTTGAGGCTTCGTGAACAACGGCGCCTTGACGTTCTAAAAGAAGTCTTATTAAAACGCGGTTGTCTTCTAAGTCGTCAACCACCAAAATGTGCCAGCCCTGCAACTGTTTTTCTTGAGTTGCATTCACCTGTAGCACCGGTGCCGTGCTAACGTCTGACCGATCCAGGCTCTTTTTTACAATGAGCTGCACTAAAAAAGTAGTGCCATGACCACTGATGCTTTTTTCAATCTGAATATCGCCACCCATGGCTTTGGCTAATTTTTTTGATAAAGCAAGACCAAGACCCGTGCCTCCATAGTGGCGCGTTGTTGTATTGTCGGCCTGAGTAAAAGCTTGAAAAAGAGTGGCCGCTTGATCACTGGTTATTCCTATTCCGGTGTCGGTTATCCGAAGCGAAATCTGGTAGAGCTCATTTTCAATTTTCTTGTAGTTTCCCCCAATCGAAATGCTTCCTTCTGACGTAAATTTAATGGCGTTGCCAAATAAATTGATAAGAATCTGTCTAATCCGAACGGCATCGGATTCAACTTTGAATTGAGGTAAATCGTTTGATTCAAAGTTAAGAGCGAGTCCTTTGCCTTTAGCTCGGTCAGAAAACATTGATAGCACATCTTGAATAAGTTCCGTTAGGCAAAGTGGGGATTGCTCCAGCTGAATTTTATCGGCTTCAATTTTAGACAAATCTAAAATATCGTCAATGATTCTAACCAAAGCGTGGCCATTGCGACTGATGATATTTAAATATTTAGAATGTTCCTTTACGGAAAGGCGAGGTGATTTAAGGATTTCGGTAAAACCCAATATAGCCGCTAACGGCGTGCGGATTTCGTGACTCATATTTGCTAAGAAGGCACTTTTAGAGCGCGTAGCGGCCTCAGCTTGAAATTTAGATTCGATGAGAAACTTTTCCTTTTGATCTTGAGTTTGGTTTTTTTCCTGTAAATCAAAAATATCAGTTTGAAACTCGGTACGCTCGGCTTGTGTCGACTCATTCGCCTCGGCGTTAGCTATAGCCGCATTAACCGTACTATTTAGAAGATCAAAAAAAGCCATATAGGTTTCATTAAATGGCAACCGAGTACTTAAAGTTGCCGCAATTAAACCAATGGGGCGCTTACGACCTCGTTGTTTAATTGGAAGTAAGCACGCACGTTGCGCGGGTTCTTGGTACTCCGAACCAGACAATTCTCCAAAATGAGAAATCAAATCGTGTATAAAATAAGGCTGACAAGTTTCGAGCGCATCATCAATCGGCCATTTAGTTAAATCTACGAACGCATTAATATCGCCACTCTTCGCGGCGATCTCTAAATTCCCAGATTCATTTTCAAGTAGAATCAGCGCGCCAGGGATATCAAACTTATAATCTTCTAAAGTGTGGGCTATTCTTTGTACGGCCGTACTGACCCCATCGCTATTGGCGGCTTCGACCGAGATGTCTCGTAAGAGTCTCGTGCGCCGCTGATTGAGTACAGCGGTTGTGGTCTCGGTCGCAGGATTAAAAACACCTACGACCATCCCTTCCTCGTCTCGGATTGGGCTCAAAGAAAAAGTAAAGAATGTCTCTTCAAGAAAGCCATTTCTAAATAAAAACATCCTTTGATTTTCTAAAAATGATGTTTTGCCAAGTCTTGCGCGTTCGAAAGACTCTCCGACAACTGGCCAGGCTGATTCCCACGTAACGTGAAAAGACTCACCGATGGCATCAAGGTTTAAATTTCCGCAAAGGACTTTGTAACCGCTGTTATAAATTTGAATTGCCTCAGGACCCCAGATTATATTTATCGGAAAATTCGAAGCTAAACAAAGATTTATTGTAGTCCGTAAACTTTGTGACCAATTTTCAATTGGCCCCAAAGGTGATGTAGACCAATCCTTTACACGAATAAAATCCGCAATTTCGCCGCCATCAGCAAGCCAAGCTAAATTTGGTCGTAGCGTCTTTTCATTTTGATCTTTCAAAAAAGTTGGGTGAGCTGACTGATTACCTTGATTTTGTATATTTTGCGTATCCATTTTAGGCTCCCAACCAGACGTCTTCAAATGCTGAACAATAGCGTAAATAGCGGGTCCAGGTTTAATTTTAATGGAGTGTGCGCTTTGTTTCAGATAAGTAAAGAAACTTCTGGTTCCTCATTTGACATATTACGAAGTCAATTGCTAAATCGAACAGAAATTACTTGAATCAAAACACCAAGTAAAGTTGATAGAGTCAGTAAGTCAAAAAAGCCAAACTCGCACTCGATAAAAAAGGTTGGTCACGGGCGAAGTTGTGCAACCTAACCTATAAACGTGAGACAAAAATAGAGAACTAGTCCCAATCCTGCACAGTACAAGAAATTAAAACCGATCACGGCCCAGGTAAATCCTTTGCTATAACCTAAGCGACGAGTGACGAGCAAAAACTCTGAAAGGCGTTCGCGAATAAAAAACGTAAGTAAAAAAAGAGCCGCGGCCGTTGCAATTAAACCGAAGTACAGATTCTGACTTTGAACCGAACTACGAACATCAAAAATTTTTATGGCGCTGTTTAAAGTGTTTTGTGAATTTATAAAAAACGATACGGTTCTTTTGTTGATGATGTCGCTCAGTTTTTTTATCGAGTCCGTATCACCTTGAACCAAAATCAAATTGAGCACATCAGACTTCCAAATTTGATCGGCAGGCCACTGAGCATTTTTATAAATCAAGTCCGTGGCGGCGGCATTGGAAATGGCTAAATGTTCAAAAGCTGCTACTGAAGATTGGAAAGTGCCATGAATTTTACGCTGGATTTTTGTCCCGAGATTCTCCGGCAAGACAAAATTTATGGTGTCGCCGATTTGGAATCCAAGACTCTTTAAGTTATTTTCCGAAATCAAAACTTCGTCATCTTTTAGTTCTTCTACAGCAATGGAAGACGAAATCCAAGGCTGTAAAGACCCTTGCAGAGAAGCACATACCAATTTCGAGGAACTCTGCCCGCAGGTTCGTAACCCAATCATCTTAACTGGCCCATCTTTCAAGCTATTAAATAAATTAGACGGCAAATAATCCTGAGGTGGTTGAGAACGGGCCAAAAAATTTTCAAGAATTTCTATGTCACTTCCCTTTGGTGAAACTAAATCGAAGGGAAAACTCTGGTAGCGATCAACCAGTAAACTTTTTTCATGAGCTATTTTGACCTGAGTCGCACTAAAAAGAACAAGCGTTGATATCAAAAAACTCAAAATTGCAAAGAGTCCAAAGTGCCGCCGAAAAACTCGCACGGACCAGTAAAGAGATTTAAGCATGTTGCGTCCACTGCGTGAAATCAATGACCTTGGTGAAAAACTTTTTTAATCCATGATCATGGGTAACCACAATCAGGGATTTTTTGCTTTTCACCAGACATTCAATGACAAGGTGAGCATGTATCGGGTCTAAATTCGAAGTGGGTTCGTCGGCCAAAATCCAAATTGTATTTTTCGCGGCCGCTTTTGCGACGGCGACTCTTTGCCGTTCACCGTAAGAAAGTTTACTAATAAGTGTTTGAGGTGACATCTTCAGGCCCAGAAATTTAAAATTTTCAGAAAAAATTCTAAGTTCTTCTGATGTCTTGAGATCGAGTTGAGCATTTTCAAGAATGCTAAAATTCTGTATGAGATTTAGATCCTGATAAATCCTTGTGGCTATTTCCGGAGCAAAATACTTTTCCATTCGACCCACCACAAGTGGAGATTGATCTTGAAGAAAGTCGAGAAAAGAAGATTTGCCGCAACCAGAGGGCCCAAGCAAAACATAATTTTGATCCGGCGAGAATGAAACGTTGGAACATCGAAAAACGGCATTTTTCTCGCCGGGCAGTTTGAGTTCAGCTTGGATGAGATTAAAATTATCGGACATGATGAATGAGCTCTGACACCGAAGTTTTTTTTAATGGCATGGTTCCCATAGCCGTGACTGATTTCATGTAGTGAAGTCCTTCAAGACCATCCGGAATAGCCAAACAAATTGTTGAGCCTAAAAGAAAATGCCCTATTTCATCACCGCAATTTACGAATTGATTTGTATTCACGTTAGCGTTCAAAACAATCGTGCCAACACCCATTCCTCCAACGATCGCAAGGTACCAAGGATTATTTTTGACGTCCCTGATTTCTAAAATAACCCGTTCGTTAACTAACGATGGTTTGGAGACCTCAGACTTTTTGTAAAACCAAGGCCTTAAAAAAGAAAGCTTACCTGGTATGCGTTCGATTTTGACCAGTCGACCAGATACGGGGGCATGGAAGCGGTGGTAATGATGATTATGCAAAAATATATTTACAAAAAAAGACTTCGAAATTTCAGATTTCGTCCGGCCAAAAATATTGGCCACGGATTGAGCCTGACCTTTCACATGAACAAGCTCCAAATTTTTCACTTGCCCGAATTCCACGATATTACCTTCGCACGGCCATACGTTTTCATCCGGCCGCAGCTCAGGAGGCGACACGAGCTTTCGCGCAAAGAAATCTTGAAAATTTTTATAACGTTTTTCGCCTGAAGCCGGCTTATAAGCTTTGAGTTTTTCTACCGATAAGCCGTAACGTTTTGAAAACCACCCAATGATCAGGCGAGATAATGCAGTCGTATAAATGCGGGTGTAAATTTTTGAAATTGTAAACTGCAGCCAACCGGGCATGGGGTTCCATAGATGGGCCGCAAAACTTCTGTTCAAAATCGTCGAGATTTTCATGGTTCAATTGTCGCAACAATTTAATCCAAGTCCAACAAGGGATGTTTTACGACGCAGGGTGCAGCGCGCTTTTACTAGTTTCCTTTGCGCGGGCCCCAAGAAGGTCCAACGTTGGAGTTATTCACGTTGCGTGATTTGTTCGGTTGGAACCTTTTGAAAGTCTCAGCGGTGGCGCCCCCAGATTTTTGGGCTTCCATTTTACGTGTGGTTAATTCGACCAGAAGATTAGGCTTTGTTTCAGATTTTTTCATGGCTGTAGGGATAACATAAAACTCAAATTAGGCCAGCACAATTAGCGGTTATTTAAGGAAATGGGGATAAATTTTCAACTTATGCCTCTATTATTGTACCGTTATTGACTCAAAATACACGGCAAATCAAAAAAAACTCGCTTTAAAGCTCGGCTGATTGTTTGCATTTACCAAGTTTATCGGAGGTCTTATGGGTTCTAAAAAATTTGCATTATATGGTGGTGTTGTCATGTTGGTCATGGGATTGGTGTCGTTGATCCCCAATTTTGAAGGGAGCCAAATGGGTTTACCAATGCTTGAGCTCAATGAAAGTTATGGTTTATTTCTGGGGTATTTTCCAATGAACATTTTAAATAAATTAGCTCTTATCGCATTTGGTATTGCAGGAATTGTTACATCTCAATTAAAAGGAAATGCTTTACCGCGCTCGATTTCGTTTTCACGTGCGGTCTTTTTTGTGATGGGTTCGGCCGCCATTTTAGGTGCCCTTCCACAAACATCAACTCTGTTTGGATACTGGCCGTTGTTCGGTGGCGAGATTTTAGCCCATGCGGTATTTGCCGTGCTCGGAGCTTATTTCGGATTTGCCTTAAGTTATAAGGTGCACAAAGAAATTCAAACAAAGCCTCATTTAAAAGAGACATTTCAAGGCACCCGGTAGTACATTTGACTGGTGAAAATATTTACACAAAAACAATTAGTTATCATGGTCTCGATTTGGTTGGTATTTCTGATCATTTCAGGAATCGGAGCAGAAGAATTTGATACGTGGTGTTTGGAAGTATTCCCGGTCGTTTTAGCCTCGGCTATTTTATTTTATACCAACAAAAAATTTCCACTACCGCGCTTTGTGATGATTTGGATTTTTATCCATGGATTAGTTTTGATGCTGGGCG
>JACMMZ010000133.1 GCA_014378775.1 Pseudobdellovibrionaceae bacterium | reverse complement strand
AATAACATGATCATTTAAAGTTGCGGCTAAGGGTGTGATTTTCTCAAAGGCCATTTCACGGTAAGTCTCATCGACTAAAAGATGAATACCTTTTTCTTGGCAGACTTTGGCTAAAAGTTTCAGATCAGATTCAGCGATCATCATTCCGGTCGGGTTGTGCGGGGTGGTGATCGAAACAAGTTTTGTATCAGGTTTTATGGCCTGGATCAAATCGGTCATGTTGATCATAAAATGATTTTGAATTTTTAAATCGAAGTAATCAATTTTTGCACCAATCGCTTTAGGCGTTTCAATATTGGTGGCATAATTTGGTCTTAAAACTAAAAGCCGATCATCTTTTTCTAATAAAGATGTCGCCAAAATAAACAGCGCACTGGCGGCCCCCACCGTCAGCATGACATGGTCTTCGTGAAGCGCATATTCTTTAGCAATTAGGCCGCGCATTTTTTTATGGCCGAGATGATCACCATAACAAAGAACCAGTTCATTTAAATTGAGATCCAGATTTTTAAAATGAAAATCACTAAATGAGCTTTCAGTTAAATTGTAGCGAACATTTTCATAACCCATTTGCTCAGGGGATTCGATTTCTATCGGCATTCTGGTGTATTTCATAACGATCACGGTAGCCGAACAATAAAAAATAACAAGGAAATTGATCTTAAAATTTATAAACCCAAGTTAATTTCGAAAGATGTTTGCCTGTTTTGACTAAAAACTATATCCGAATTTGATTTGAAACATTCCTAAATTGACGACACGTTCTTCTTCTGGATAGAAACGATAATTGAGGTAATTTAGCCCAGCTTCTCCGCGGTGTCCGTTGGAAAATTTAAAAGTATAGCTTGAATTCAAATTAAAACCATAAATTTTAAATTGCGTCGGCATCGCCAAAGCGACATAGCGAAAATCAAATATAAATGCGGAATCTTCCGATCGCATGAGATTAAGTCTGTAGCCAAAGTCCGGCGCTATTAGATTTGCAAATCCAAAAGGGCTACTGTTTGAGAACATGGTTAAGTAACTGAGACCAGCCAAAAATTGATGTCGTGCAGAGCTTTCTTTTTGGGTGGCTAAAAAATATCCTACATCCGCTTTTGCTTCGATGACCTGGGAACCTGATTTCACCGGACTTTCCCACAGCGGTGGCGAGGCTAGGCTTGCGTTTAAATAATAGCTTAAACCTGACCAATACTGCGGTGGAGTAGCGTACTCAATTGATATAAGTCCGGTCATTGAATTATAAGTGCCTGTACCGGCTTGGTAGTAATTGATCGATGCGAGGCCCGCAGATAAAATGACGCTGTCCCAAATTAATTTACTTTTGGCTTTCTCGGAGGTTTCTGGAGCAAAAATATAAATTGTTTCGGTTTCGATGAAGCCATTTGGACCATGGGCACTTAGTAAAAGGGCATTCATTTTAGGTTTTAAATAAATCGGAATTGAATAAATTTGATCCTGTTTGTCGACGTCGATTATTATCTTATTATTAGCATTAAGACTCCAGCCGGGTCGATTGAATGTTATTGGAAGCTCAACGTACGTTTTTAAATTGTCTCCGCGTGGAACAAAAAACAGGGGTAATTCAGTAGAAGGAATGGTTAGACCGTTGAGAGGGGGCTTTTTTTTATCACGGTAGACTTTGGCAGTCACCGTGACTAATTTATCACTGGCTCCACCTTCTGCGTGAGCCGAGTTCATCAACATGCCAAAAAGCGCCAGTATTATAAATTGGAATTTCCAGTACCACATGGGTCTATATTACGATTAAATTGAAAAAAAAAAATACCACTATTTTGTGCGAGTAACCATGCCGCGTGGTCTAGTTATTTATCGATTGTTTGAGCTGGCTTTCGCTCATCTGGATTTTTAGAAGAAGTATTTGTCACGCGAGACGGCGTCGCATGTAATTCTTTTTGGTAATATAAGGTAAAACCCGCATAAATTTTATTGGGATCATGAATCAACTGGCGGTTATTCTCCCAAAGAATTTTCCAGCCTGCCGTTGTCCCGTAAAGGGCCTTTGAGATGTTGACCAGCGTATCTGATTTACGAATCAAATAGGGCTGACCGTTACGAACAAGAACGACGTATTCCACGCCGCGAATGAGTAAAAGCGTTCCAGTCACCAGTTGATTGTAATTCCGAATTTTTTCACGATTGGCATTATAGATTTCGCGCCAACGATAAATATTTCCCAATTTTTCGTAGGAAATTTTCATCAAAGTATCACCGCTTTTTACGACGTACATTTCATTTTTACTTGAAGCAGAAGAGATATTTCGCTTTTTTTGACTTTCCTGAGCGACTTTTACCTGTTCGACGGCGATCTTATCGGTTTCGTGCTTCTCGCTGATTGTGGCATTTAACGCCGCTTCTCGAGCGATTTCTTTGATTTCAGCCGGAGATTTTTCCGCGGTCGAAGTAGCTTTGGTGGCGGAGATAAAATTTCGACCTAATGATTTAATATCGGAAATGTCTGTAGCAATTTCAGCTGAAACTAACTCCGAGTTGGTCTCGCGGGCCGATGGTTTCTGATCATTAGGTGAGCCGGTTGGAAGTGTTCCTGGCAATAAAGCGCAGCTGCTTCCTGTGAAGCTTATCGTAATGGCGGCAAGGATTTTAAGTGAAATTTTGATCACGCCTCAAGTTCCGGCACCGGTGGTAGGGGGTTTAGGTCTTCATTATAAATGATCTTAAAAATGGATCGAACCTGTACGTCAGTTTGTTGATGGACTTTCTCCAAAGATTTCTTGATGAATGAACGTTGTTCCAATAATTGATCCATATATCTTTCGAGTTGAGGACGCTCAAATGATATGACCGGCGTTTTTTTCAACTGATTTTCAAGCTTATCAATTTCTTCCGATGTTATTTTCAATATATCATTTAAAGGATTTAACTTTTTAGACATTTGCATTTCTTTCAAAAGTTGGGTCGCTACCTGAAGAATATTTTTCTTATCGGCATTAACCTGGGTCGAAATTCGTTGCAACTGAGCTGACTTGAATTGAATTTGTTGCTGGTGTTGGTTAAATTCTGCCGTGTATCGACTAACACGATCAGAGTAGATACGTGTTTGTTGAATTTGATCATCCAAACGAAGCTTTGTTTCATCGTTTTCGCTTTCGACGTGGATTAGTTTTCGCTGAAGTATTTCCATTTGCTGTTTTAAATTCGAATTTTCATTTTCGAAACGAGTTTCTATTAAAGCAGCTTCCATTTGTTTACCGCTCAAATTTAATTTAAGGGCCTCAATTTGTTCTGTTAATAAATTTTTCTCGCGAACGAGGTCAAATGTTTTGTGATCTTCTTTAGCCACGACTTCCTTAAGAAGATCCACTTGGCGATTATGTCCTTCTGTCGACAAAAGCATTTTATTTTGAAGGCGTGTGACCTGATTTTGTAATTCAGACTTTTCGTTGATAACGATCTGAAGGCGTTCGTTGTGTTCTTGTGATGATTGACGGGCTTTGGATAAATCACGGAACAAAACCGCGTGATTTTGAAGTGTTTGCGATCGGGAATTTTCGACTTCGAATTTCTCTTTTTCAAGAACCTGTTTCTGCTGGGCTAAGGTGGCCGTGCCGGATTGCCACTGAGTTCGTTCACTTTCAAAGACGGTGGTGGCCTCTGAAAGGTTGAAAACAGCCGTTTGAAGTTTACGATTTAAGTCCCGATTTTGCTCACTTAGCGTCGTCATAGTATAATTTTGCTTTTTAGTTGTCTCTTCGTTATGAAAACTTGTAAAAGCGACTTCTGTTTTAAGCGCTTTCAATTCCGAGCTTAAAGTTAAGACCTGATTTAATTTAATTTGAATTTGATGATCTTGATTTTTTAATTGTTGAGTTAAGCTTGATATTTCTTTAGCTGCTTTTAAGTGGTCTTGATTACGGGCTTCTAAGGTTTTTTGCAATATCGACTGAAATTCATTTAATGACGCATTTTTTAGTGATAGATTTTGATTTTCTTGTTGAAGATCAGTTAGGTGCTGAGCTTGTGAATTAAATGCCCTATTTGTTTTATCTTGTTTCTCGGTCAAGGCTTCCATCTGACCTGAATTATGATCAGTTTGTTTTTTTAATTTTATATTTTCCGCAGATTGAGCCGCAATTTTCACTGAGGCCACCGAGAGCCTTTGAGATAATTGTTCCTGTTGACGTTGGTTTTGTTGATGGTTAGCAAGATTGAGCTCAAGATTATTTTTTAATTGGGCATTTATTTTTTTTAAGTCAGTGGCTTCGGTTTGTAGTTTCTTGTTGAGTGCTGACATATGAACCAAAACGATATTAAAATCGTCTGTGATTGGCGGAGACAGGTTACTGGCGGGTTGGTTTTCTTCAGCCTCAGCGTTTTCAATGAAAAATGAATTATCCATCGCTAGGCTAAATGGGACCGTTGAAACCGAATTTTCAGTTTTCTTATTTTTCACTTTACGAACTTTATAGACATCTTCCATAATGTTATACCTCATGTGTTTTTTCGGCATAAACAAAGATTCCTCGAGTCTAAATGAGATTATCTAGACTTTAGGTAACTAATTGGTGGGGGTTGGATTTTCGATGATATTTTCAAGATAAGTTAAGTTAGACTTAAGGCGAACCAGGTCCTTATTGATGTCTTCTCCCTTGAGTCCGACTGATTCTAGTTCTTGGTCGGGATCATTGCTTTTTAGTGCCAACAAGAAATTATTTTGAAAATCAGAGATTGTCTTCTCCAGTTGCACAATATTTTTATAGAGCGAAACATAGTAGAGCTTAGATTGTGGACCCAAGTCCCAATATTCAGTCATCGTTTTAATTTGTGCTTGTAGGTCAAACCAACCGAGATTTTTTTTAGGCGCATTACGATAGGTTAAGAAGTCGCGACCCCCGAGGCTCTTTATCAGCGATTCATCCACCAGTTGCTTTTGCTGAGCCAAAGTTAGAAGCATTTGCTTTAGTTCGGCAATTTCATACCGGGCCTGCCGATTCAGTGCTTGATGATAAGTATTTAGGTCTGCTAAATATTCTTTTTGATTTACTAATCCCAAAAATATTTGAGACTGGTGAATAGTTGAATTTTTAAGGCTCACAGAAATGGTGTAATATCCTGCAGGCAATTTTATTGGGTTCGGACCTAAAATTTGTGCTTGGGCAGAAAAATTACGGGTTTCTAAATCCCAATTTTGTGGATGAAATACTCCGGCCGTGGTATTTGCCACAGGTTCTAAATTAAATTGAATACGAGTGCCTTCTTTAAGGTTAGTTACGAGAAAAAAAAGAAGATTTTCATTTTGATATTTAAATTTAACGGCAGCTTTTTCTTGACCAGAAACGAGCGGCTCCAGTGTAAGGGCTCGCAAATTATTATTCTGAGTTTTGCTTAATTCAGAAAAGTCTTTAAATTTTGGTTTTATTAATTGAAATCCAGCCCAGCCTAAAGCGGCCGCGACGATCAAAAAAGACACGAAAACTTTTAGTATGTAACCATAATTTTTAAAGTTTTTAATGAAACTCTTAAGTTGATTTTCGAGTAACGGCGCCGGCGCTAAGTGCAAAGTTAGTTCAGAAAAAACTGCAGGTTGAATAGAGTCAGCTTCGGACATCATCAACTGAGTTGGTGTAGCGGGCTCTTGAAGGTAGGCATGTAAAGCATTTTCAAAAGGAACATCTTCTGTATTGGAGACCTCAAAAATTGAATCGATATCGAGAAGAATTTTTGAATCAATAGCACTTTTGTACAAGGTGCTATTGGCACAATTTGCCAGAGAATCAAAGGTAGAAATATTTTCTATTTTCTGCCAATGCGTAAGGGCGTTTGACCACAGCAAATTATTTTTTCCGATTTGATTGGTCTTGAAAAGGTAGGTAACGATTTCAAAAGAAAACGGACCGTTGTAGCCGGTATCGTAAAGCACGAACCATTTTTCTTGGGCTGGAATTTTTTCCGGAGTTTGTTGCTCAGTATCCATGATTTTATTTTATATCAGAAAAATCGATTCTCTCTACGCCAAATTGCAGAACTGGACTTATTCATTTCGATTTTTCTTTACCAAAGACGGGTGCATCTGACTTCGAAACTTTAATTACCACTCGCCGATTGTGGGCCTGATTCTCGGTGTTGACGGACCCATCCGGATTTTCATTGGGTACTTCGGGTCGAGTTTCTGCATACCCGACCGCCGTCAGTTTCTTTTTAGAAAATCCCTGCTGCTCGAAGAAATCTAGGACGCGACAGGCCCGCAAACTGGAAAGCTCCCAATTATTTCTAATCATTCCACCACCGGAAACTGGAACATTGTCTGTATGACCTTCAATAAGAATGTTGTAGTCTTTAGACTGCTCTAAAATGACCGGAGCAATGTGCGAAAGAATATCTTTTCCTTCGCTTTTTATATCTGCCGCACCTGAATTGAAGAAAACGGCACCCAAAAAAGAAATTTCAATACCGTCTGAACTTTCTTTGATAACAAAAGTATTTCCTAAATTTTCTTTCTCTAAAGCAGCTTTTACCCGGTCATAGATTTCTCCGTAAGAACGATCGACAGTTCCACCAAATTTTTTGGTAATGGACTTTTGGGCTTCTTCCATTTTTTTTTGATCGACGGTGGAAAAGCTAAGAAGAATGACGAAAAACCCGACTAATAAGGTCATCATATCCGCATAAGAAACTAGCCAATTTCCCTCGCCCTCGTCATGAGGGGCACGATGAACCGGAGGTAAGTATCTTTTTTTACGTGGGGTAGGGGTGGTGGGCTCCATGGTTTATCTAGCTCTTGCTTTTGAGCTAACCTGCGCTCGTTCCATAGGTAGTAAGTAACTTTTTAAATGTTCTTCAACTAATTTAGGATGAGCTTTTTGACGAATGTGCATGATGCCTTCGATGACGATCGAACGAAGAGTTTCATCTTCACGGTTAATCATCGTTAAGTTTTCAGCAATAGGAATAAAAATAAGATTTGATAAAGTCAGGCCATAAAAAGTTGCCACCAGACCGATCGCCATGGCCGGACCTAACATCTGTTGTGCATCTTTACCGCCGAGTTGTTGCAAAAGGGAAATCATGCCTAAAGTTGTTCCCATCAATCCGAAAGCGGGTGGAAATTTAGCCAAGGTGCGGAAAACACCGGCGTCGTATTCGTAGCGCCGCGTGTGAGTTGCCGCACGCTTTATCAGAATCTCATCTAGTTCATCATCGGAAATTCCGCCTTGAGTTAGCAGCTCCACGGCATCCGCTAAAAAAGGTGTTTTGAGCGTTTTAAGTTTTTGTTTTAAATAGTCATTATTTTCTCGAAAACCACGAGCTAAATCAACGACCTCGTTGATGACAACTTCATGACGGGTGGCATAGTTACCTAAAAATTTATTCATGATTACTTTTGCGACGTGAACATAGGACTTTAACGGAAAGCACATCATAGCAGCAGCCGCTGTTCCGCCGATAACGATAAGTATTCCATGGGGATCCAAAAAAACCATGGCTGACTTTGAAGATGTCATGATGGAAACGATAAGAACAATTAAGGCAACGACGACACCAATTACTGATGAAATATTCATTGAAGATCTCCTCGCACTAAATTAGCTGATGGTTACGATTTACTTAAGGCATAAACTTTATTGAAGTATGTTCTGGTCCTCTGTCCAGCTAGATAAATGCGATTTCAATATCTGGACTTTAGCAACTTTTTTTTATGAGTTAACATTAATTAACTATGCGAAATTTTTCTACCTTCATCACTATCATTTTGGCGTTTTTTCTTTTCCACGGATGTGGATCAACACCGGTTTTTAATGTCAAAAGTGACCCGCTTCAGGCGGACGTATTTTATGTTCCTAAAGACACTGGAGAAAAAAAGCCGCTTGGAAAGACACCACTTTCAATGCCGGTAGAAGATTTAAAAGATAAGATGAAAGACATCAATTCAGGCGAATTTTTTACTTTGTCCATTGAAAAAGAAGGTTACGTTTCGCAAACGTTTGTCATCCCCGCGACGCAATTCGGGTCATCGATTTTAGAATTAGACGTCAAGATGAAACTGGGTCAAATAGCTGAAGAGAAAAAAAAGGCCAAAGAAATTTTGGATGGAGTTTTTTTAGCACAAAAATTTGCTCTTTCGCAGCAGTTTGAAAGAGCCCAAATTGAATTAGACAAAATTTTGGTCCAATTTCCAGATTTTTCAAACGCCATGAGTATGCGAGGCGCGATTTTCTTTGCACAAAAAAAGTATGATGAAAGCGCTAAATGGTATGAAAAGGCATTAAAAGCCGATCCCAAAATGGAAGAAGTCGTTAAAATTTTGGCTAAGATAAAGTCTATTCAATCCGGTGAACGCCAACCGGCAAATGATAAAAGTTCTCCGGGAAAGAAGTGATGTTGAATAAAATAAAACAATTTTTCTTTTTTTTCTTTTTTCTTTTTCTGGTCGTCGCGCAGGCGCAAAAAAAAGAGCCATTGAAAAATAACATTTTAATTTCTTTGAATCCAGAAGCTTTAAGCGCCAAAGCTTTTTTAGAAGACCTATTATCTCGTCGCTACAGTCAAGAGCTGTCTGCGTTAGTGAAACGAGAAAATTTTAGTTTAGGTACACAACTTGATTTAACCCAAATAAAACGACCCGAGTCCAAAGATCCCGATAACGAACCTGCCGAAGAGCCGTTGTCTGATTTGATGATCGGTCAGCTGGATCCTGAAAATCTTTTAAAAAAATTTGGTGGAACCGTTCAACAATCAATTATGGCGGAATCGTTTTTAAAAGACTTCCAAATTAAAAGTGTCGGCGTCACCGTTGGGCTTAGCGAAAGCTTGGGTCCGGAAGCTAAAGCGGACGTGGAAAAATGGCTTTCGAAACGGCTGACTGATGAATTTGGTCAGGTCGGGAAGTCGCATGTTTTGATCACAAAAATACCAATAGAAAAAGAAAAAGTAAAGCCTCAAGAATTTGAACCTAACCTTTGGGATAAACTCGAAAAATTTCAAGCTTTAGCCGGGCAATTGGTCTTCGCACTTTGCTTAATCTTTGGAATTTTTCTTTGGAAAATTCTTTCGCGCCCCATTTCAATTATTACGAACGGTGATCTTTCGACCACGGCCACCTCGAATTTTCAAAGTGAAAACAAAAGTGCTGAAGGAAAATCAGATGGGTTATCTTCTGGTCCGCTGAAGGGCAACAATCAATTCGTAATGTCGGAGTACCGAAATTTAAAAGCTCAGCTCTTACAAGTAACTCCGAAATTGGAGATGGACCTTGAGGCCATTATAAGATCTTGGTGTCAGATGGGTGACAGCGGATTGACTCGACTGGCCTGTTTCGCCGAAGTGATCGGTCAAGAATTTGGACGACTTCCGATTCCGGTAGATGCCATGGCAGGTATTTCCAAAGTATTTACCCAGATGATTAACATGCCTGTGGAAGAAAAAAATCAACATTTGCAAAAAGCCTATTGGGATGTGCTGGCCGTGCTCAACTTAGGATCTGATTCTTTAGAAAAGCCATTT
>JACMMZ010000132.1 GCA_014378775.1 Pseudobdellovibrionaceae bacterium | reverse complement strand
TGAATTTGGATTTGATTCAGGTGACACTATAACTTCTTTTTATGATCCGATGATCGCGAAAGTTATCGTTTGGGATGAAACGAGATCGCGTGCGATCGAAAAAATGATTCACGTGTTAAAAGATGCTGTTGTTTTTGGAGTCCATACCAATATTCCTTATCTAATCGAAATTCTTTCCCACGAAGAATTCGTCAACGCGACGATGACCACGCGCTTTATCGAAAATAATTTTTCTGAAGGTTTAAAATCTCGTCATAACGAAGACGATCGTAGAAAAATATCTCGTGAAATTTACAAAGATATGTTGGTGCAAAAAAGTGGAATGGATACAATCGCAAATGCTCCTACTGTAAGCTCTCCGTGGTTAAGTCCTTGGAGAAATGTATGATCAAAAAATACAGCGCGGAAATTGTTGATCAAAAATTATGGATCAAACAAGGTGATGAGACTTGGTGTTACGATGTTCTGGATATAGCCTCGGAAGGAATTCGTCGTAAAAAAACCAGTTCAATTTCCCCGGATAAAATTGTTTCTTTGATGCCAGGAAAAATCACTAAAATGTTTGTAAAAGAAGGCGATTCCGTTACCCAGGGCCAGGCTTTGGTCGTCATGGAGGCCATGAAAATGGAGTACACCTTAAAATCCGATTTGTCGACTACGGTTGAAAAAGTAAATGTCGAACTGGGTCAACAAGTCACACTCGGACAGCTTTTAGTCCAACTCAAAAAAGTTTAAAAGACGGAGACGTTATGGCAAAAGTTAAAATTGTAGAAGTTGGTTTACGTGATGGTCTGCAAAATGAATCTACAACTTTATCGATTGATCAGCGCTTTGAGCTTTTAAAGTTTTTGCTTGATGCCGGAGTAAAGAATTTAGAATTAGGTGCTTACGTTTCTTCAAAATGGGTTCCGCAGATGCAAGGTACCGAGCGATTAGTAAAAAAGTATCTTCAATCGATACCTGCTGCGGCATTAAAAAAAATTAACGGCAGCGTGCTAGTTCCTAATGAAGTCGGCATGCAGAAAGCGATTGAATCAGGCGTTAAAGAGGTCGCCATATTTATTTCGAGCACCGAAACCTTTTCACAAAAAAATATCAATTGTTCGATCGCCGAGAGCTTAGTCCGCGTTAAAGCCGTTATGGTTTTGGCCAAGAAAAATAAAATTAAAGTTCGAGGCTATCTTTCGGTTTGTTTTGGTTGTCCTTTCGAAGGCGAAGTTTCGGAATCAAAAGTCGTCGAATTAGCCAAGACGCTTTACAAAATCGGGTGCTACGAAGTTTCGATCGGCGATACCATTGGTATTGGCAATCCCGCTCAAGTGGAACGAATCTTTAAAAAACTAAAAAAAGTAATTCCTGTTGAAAAACTGGCCGGCCATTTTCATGACACTCGCGGTTTAGCTTTAACTAATATTCTGACGGTGTATAAATTAGGAGTTAAAACTTTTGATTCAAGTATTGCGGGGCTTGGTGGTTGCCCGTACGCCAAAGGCGCATCCGGCAATGTTTCGACTGAAGATGTAGTCAATATGTTTGAACAATTAAATATTAATACAGGACTTGATATCAACAAATTAGTGAAAGTTAATATTTGGTTATCAGGATTAATCAAGCATGAACTGCAATCAAAAGTCAGTCGTGCTTTAAAGGAACAAAACTTATGAATAAAAAACATGTTAATAATGGGCTGTTGTTTTTAGTTTACGGAGCTTTTGTTTACATTTTATGGCCTTTCGCTCAAATTATTATTTTCGCCGGACTTTTTTCGTTTGCTTTAAGTCCGATCTTAAAAAAAATGCATAACTTTAAGAAAGTGAAAATATCAGATTTACAATCGATCACAATTTTGGTCGGGGCTTTATTCATTCTTTTATTTTTGCCTCTTTCTATCATTATAGGCAAAGTCGCCAACGTGATTAGTAAAATGGACGCTGATCAAATTTCAAATTCGTCATTGGTTCAAAAAGCGCAAGATTTTTTTAGTCATATCGCTAATTCGGTTAATAGCTTAGCTCGAAATTTCGGTTTTGATTTATCTTCGCAGTTTGATATCAAAGCTCAGGCAGCAGAAATTGGAAAAAGCGTTTTAACTTTTGCCACAGCAATTGTAACAAATGCTCCGGAAGCTTTACTGCAGCTCGCTTTTTTTATCGCACTTGTTTATTATTTTTTACTCAATCAGTCTCGGCTCAAATCCAGTTGTCTAACCAGTAATTTTCTATCGGATCTTCAAGTTCGTCGTTTGATTCAGTTATTACAAAAAGTTTGCAATACGGTTTTGATCTCGACCGTTTCGATCGCGTTTCTTCAGGCAGCAATTGTGTCTGTCGGAAGTCTCATCGTTGGTTACGATTACATCATGATTATCTTTATTGTCGCATTTTTTCTTTCTTTTACGCCGGTCCTGGGATCGGCCCCGATCACGTTGGCATTGATCGGTTATGCCCTTATTAACGGTGAATATGGTAACGCCATCGTCTTGAGTGTCGTGGCGTTAATTGCCGGCGCTGTAGATAACGTAATCAAAACTTACGTCTATAGTTACGAAAAAGAAAGCGTCAGTCCTTTGATTGCTTTGATGACCATTATCGGCTCAGTAACCATGTTTGGCCCGTTAGGCTTGTTTTTGGGGCCGGTCATCGCAGAACTCGCAGTAAAAATTGGAAAAATTGTCGACGAAGATAATTTACAAGAGAATTAGCAAAAATTGTTATTGTGGTTTTATTTTAATCATATTGTATAAATTGTCGTGAACATTTCCATGATTTTTCGCATTTTATTTCGTGCCAAATTTTTCTTTCTCTGACGCAAATTTTAAAAATTGCGAATGCGCCAAATTCTTGTTAGAAGCATGTCACTTCAAAGCAATTTGCTGCCATTAATCAGAGGGGGATTTATGACGACAATGCGTTTTTTTATGATCGGGTCTTGGACCGAAGGCATGGTGCATTTTCAAAAATTAGCACCGTACATTCTATCATTTGAAAAAGCCTATATTAACGCCACGGTTTACAGATTACCTGTAGGTTTTCCTGTCATTGTAAATCAAGACAACCAAAAAGTTTATGGCCAGTTAATGGAAATTAAAGTTGAAAGTACATTGTTAGCTCTAATGGATACATTGCACGGGGTTCACCCGACTGATGCATCCAAAGGGTTACACATTCGATCGGAAATCACGGTGAATAAATACACTGGGGATTCGGAAATGGCCCAGGTGTATTTTTTCAATCCTAAAAAATTAACATCAAAAGCTGTTTTACTTCAAGATGCCGAATGGAGAACTTCTCTTGAGCAGGAGCCTCCATTACCGCAAACTCTCACGGAAAAACAAAGAACATATGTTTTGAAATTGGGAGCGGCTAAAGGGCGTGACATTATTCCGATTCAGGACTTATCGCTGTACCGCGAACTGATGAAGTTAGAATTGATCGTCGATAAAGGCCGAAGATTGGCGTTGAGTAACTTGGGTAAAGAAGTATATAACCATCTGGTTTAATGGATGAACATCAAGAATCACTTTTTAGAGTAGTTTTAGTCGAACCCGAAATTCCGCAGAATACAGGGAATATCGGGCGGACTTGCGTGGGTACAAACTGCGAATTGCATTTGATTCAGCCCATGAGTTTTGAAATCACCGATACCAACTTAAAAAGAGCCGGCTTAGATTACTGGCAGCATCTGAAATGGTTTACTCATAAAAATTATCAGGACTGGTTTTCAAAAGTAGAGGATCCATCTCGGGTTTTTTACTTCACGACTAAAGTCTCGAAAACTTATTACGAAATTAAATTTCAAAAAGGCGATTGGTTGGTTTTTGGAAAAGAAACCAAAGGGCTTCCGCCTGAAATTATTCACGCCCATCCCGAACAAGCCGTCACTATTCCCCAGCCGGGTAACGTCCGTAGTCTCAATTTAGCCACGGCCGTCGCCATTTCTGTCTACGAAGGTTACCGGCAAATATCTAGACCCCAGGTGAACCTTTAAGCAGATCAAAGTACAGATTTAAAAAATTTCAAAAAAAATGCTAACAAAACGGTTAAAATAATTAAAACCTAATATCAAGCAAAACAAACAAGCATTACACATGCAAGGAGCCACCATGAAGACAGGATGTCTTTCTCTATTAGCTGTACTGGGTTTAACATTTTCCATAACTGCGCACGCGCAATCCAGAATTGTTGGCGGAACAGAAGCTAAAGAAGGTGATTTTCCATACATTGTTTCCCTTCAAGCTAACGGTTTCGGTCATTTCTGCGGTGGATCTTTAATCGCTGACAAGTGGGTTTTAACCGCAGCGCACTGTGTGGACGGTGGAGTTGATTCTGTTTTGATCGGATTGCATGACCGAAATAAACCAAATTCAGCTGAGAAATTTCAAGTTGCAAAAATTTATGTTCACCCTAAAAACAATCCAAGCACTATGGATTACGATTTCGCTCTGATTGAACTTTCTCAAAATTCTTCGTTTAAACCAGTTGCTTTGAATGAAACTGAAATTTCGTTTTCAGCATCCAAACCGGTTTTCGCAGTGACGGCGGGATGGGGAACGACATCTTCGGGCTCTCAAAGTTTGCCAGCCATTTTGCGTCAAGTTTCAATACCCTTAGTTACAACGTCTGATTGCAATGCGAAGGCGTCTTACGATGGTGGCATTACCTCATCGATGATTTGCGCAGGATATAAAGTCGGCGGCAAAGACTCATGCCAAGGGGACAGCGGCGGTCCGCTTGTGGTTACGAATTCTGACGGAACAACTCTTTTGGCCGGCGTCGTTAGCTGGGGCGAAGGTTGCGCTTTAAAAGATAAATACGGCGTTTATGGAAAAGTCAGTGCGGCGACAAAGTGGATCAAAACCACCGCTGGATTAAAGTAATTTCAACAAATACCGACTTAAGTCTACCTGCTGCGCGGGGGTAGGCTTTTTAAAAGTATCCGAAAGCTTTGACGATTCCTCGTTAACAGATCTATTCTAGATCACTATGGTACAAAAATTATTTTCAAAAGTTTTCGGAACAAGTCATCAGCGGGAAATGAAAAAAATTCAGCCGACTGTTGATCAAATTAATTCATTTGAAGCGGGTATTCAAGCGCTCTCAGATGATCAATTAAAAAATAAAACAAAAGAATTCCAAGAGCGTTTAAAAAATGGCGAATCGGTTGAAAGTATTTTGCCGGAAGCATTTGCGGTTTGTCGCGAAGCTTCTAAGCGTGTGTTAGGAATGCGACACTACGATGTACAAATGATCGGTGGAATTATTCTTAATCGCGGAGCCATTGCAGAAATGCGAACGGGAGAAGGTAAAACTCTCGTGGCTACGTTACCGGTTTATTTAAATGCACTGACTGGTAAAGGGGCCCACGTTGTATCAGTAAATGATTATCTCGTTTCACGTGATGCGGAATGGATGGGTCGATTGTATGGATGGTTGGGCCTGACTACGGGAATTATCGTCCACGGGTTAACCGATCAAGAGCGTCGTGCCGCTTACAACTGCGACATTACTTACGCGACAAATAATGAACTAGGTTTTGATTATTTACGCGACAACATGAAATTCGATTTATCTGAATACGTTCAACGGCCACCAAACTTTGCCATCGTCGATGAATGCGATTCGATTCTGATTGATGAAGCTCGTACTCCGCTGATTATTTCAGGCCCCGCAGAAGCTTCGACAGATAAATACTATGCGATTAATAAAATTATTCCCGATTTAAAAAACGAACTGCATTTTAAAATCGAAGAGAAATCAAAATCGGCCAGCTTAACCGAAGAAGGCAATACTGAAGTCGAAAAACTTCTCAAACTGGATAATCTTTACGATCCAGCCAATATTGAAATTCTTCATCACGTCAATCAGGCTATTCGGGCCCATCATCTTTATCGATTAGATGTTGAATACATGATCAAAGACGGAGAAATCGTGATCGTGGATGAATTTACCGGTCGATTAATGCCAGGCCGCCGTTGGTCAGATGGATTACACCAAGCGATTGAGGCGAAGGAAAATGTTGATGTTAAAAATGAAAATCAAACTTTAGCAACGGTGACTTTCCAAAATTATTTCCGCATGTACGACAAATTATCGGGCATGACGGGAACAGCCGACACCGAAGCCGTTGAATTTAAAAAGATTTACAACTTAGAT
Organism: Pseudobdellovibrionaceae bacterium; assembly: GCA_014378775.1. Classification (GTDB taxonomy): domain Bacteria; phylum Bdellovibrionota; class Bdellovibrionia; order Bdellovibrionales; family Bdellovibrionaceae; genus Pseudobdellovibrio. Next base: position 14,656 of record JACMMZ010000132.1, on the reverse strand, counting down.
GTATTTGTTATTCCAACAAATAAACCGATTCGTCGGAATGATATTGAAGATATCGTTTTCAAAACTGAAAATGCAAAATACAAAGCCATCGTTCGAGATGTTCGCGAGCGTCACGCCAAAGGACAGCCTGTTCTAGTGGGTACAGCCTCGATTGAAAAATCGGAAGCTATTTCTCGCTTTTTGAAAAACGAAGGCGTTAAGCACGATGTCTTGAATGCGAAACACCACGAACGTGAAGCCGAAATTGTGGCCTTAGCCGGTCGCAAAGGAGCCATCACCATAGCGACAAATATGGCCGGTCGGGGAACAGATATTGTGTTGGGCGGTAATCCAGAAGTCTTGGCGAAAAAAGAAGGGTTCGAAGAGGGAACTCCAGAATTTATTGATGCGACAAAAAGATTTAAAGAACGATGTGAATCTGAGAAAAAAGATGTTTTAGCGGCAGGTGGGTTATACATCGTCGGAACTGAACGTCATGAATCTCGACGAATCGACAATCAGTTACGTGGTCGTTCGGGACGTCAAGGTGATCCGGGCGAATCGATGTTCTACCTTTCACTCGAAGATAATCTGATGCGCATTTTTAATGGCGAGCGCATTCAAAAAATAATGACCATGTTGAAAATTGATGAAGATGAACCGATCACTCACAAAATGGTGACAAACGCCATCGAGGGCGCGCAACGCAAAGTTGAAGGTCATAACTTTGATATTCGAAAACATCTACTGGATTTCGATGACGTAATGAATTTACAACGAAGTGCAATCTATAAAATGCGTCGTCAAATTTTAGATGGTAAAGATATCGAAAGAAATATTTTAGACATGCTCGGAGATGTGGTTTCAGTCATTTTGGATCACAATATCCCAGAAGGTGTAAAACAATCAGATTGGAACTTGCAGGGTCTAAACACGGCTCTGATGGAACAATTTGGTTTTCAGCTCGATACCAGTCAGCTTAATTCTGCCGATAAAATATTAGCCGCCATCAAAGAGCGAGTTCAAAAAATTTATGCTCATCAAAAAGATTCAATGGGCCCCTACTTTGACCAAATTTCTAAAATGATCATGTTGAATTCAATCGACCAAAGATGGAAAGAGCACCTCTACACCATCGATAAAGTTAAAGAAGGAATTAATCTTCGCGCTTACGGGCAGAAAGATCCGCTGATCGAATATAAAAAAGAAGCTTTCAAAGCTTTCGAACAGCTCAATAATGTGATTAAATCAGAAACTTTGGAAAAAATTATGCGCGTTCAGCTCGTCGCGGAAGGTGCCGAGCAAGCTTTGCAAAGTTTGAAGCCGGAAGAAACGGACATGGACGAATTAGATTATTCTGATTCGACGCAAGTTGAATCGGGCTTTTCGCAAATGAGTCAGAATGCGGTAGGCTCGGCTGAAGTTAATGAACCACAAAAAAGACGTATCGTAACGGGCCCTCCGCAAAGACAACCAGATCGACCGCAAAACCGCTCTGAGCGCCGAAAGAAATAAGTAAGAAGATTTTAAGGCTAATTCCGAAAGGATTTAATCGTGCAATGTCCGCAATGTAATAACGATGTTCCCGTCACCGAAGCTCAATTCGGAGCATTGTACACATGTCCGAAATGTGTGGCGGTTTACTTCGTTGGTTTTGACGGACAGCCCGAATATTCAAGTATGGAATCGTCTTTCGAACAAACGCCGGCTGATCAAGAAAATAACTCCATCGAAGAATATATCCCTGCGTTTGATACTTCAGCATTCGCCACAGCTGCAAAAGAAATTGCCGATTATGGAAATCAAGACGAAGTAATTTCAAATATTAGCTATGATTTGGATGTAAAGGGATTAGATACCATCGAAGTAATGCAAGCGTTCAAAGAAGCTATCGAAGATTCAAAATTTGCCTGGCTAACACAAGATATTCTCAGTCAGATTAAAAATGGTCAGGCGACATTACGAAACTTGAATCCCATTCAAGCTTTTGTTTTGGCTACGCGAATTCAGTTTTTAGATTTAGATATTGAATGGAAACAAAATGTCGCATTTTAATTATTTTTTCAACGCCCTATTTTTCATTTGTTTAATAACGGTTCAGGCGTCTGGGGCTGAAGAAAACAATCAGGCGCCCCCGATTGTCGAGACATCATTAGAGTCTGTAGAATTTTCCGGTAATCAAGATGAGAATTGGGTAAAGATGCAAGCAGACGTTGTTTTGGTTAAAACCAGACTGGATGCCCAGCGAGCTGTTGTAACTGAATTACTAGTGAGTAAAAAAAACAACAAAGGTCGAATTGCAAAAGATCAAGTTGATCAGCTCAACCTGAATCATCAAAAACTGCAGGAATTGTCCAAGGAATATAACCAAAAGTTTAATGAATTTGAGATAAAATATCCCGAGAAAGGTCAATCTTTTGGTCGACAATATAACCGAAAGACCGAGCTATCTTTAGATCAAATGGAAAATTCTCTAACCTTAGAAGGCCGCATACGTAAAATGAGCAAAAAAATTAAAGCCCAATATGGCACTGAAGCGCAGCCAGCGACGTCGACTCAAAAGCCTAAGGCGGTTGAAAAATTAACTCAACCAGTAAAGTCGAAAGACGATATAACCGAAAAAATAATCTTGGTGAAGTAAGATAAAAATAGAGTCGGTTTACTTGTTGCATTTAAAGTGTGCAACATAAAAATGAATCTTTATTCAGTGTCTGATGGGGTGGAATTCGAGTAGGTCATTGCGTGGAAGTCTCATTTACGATATAATTTAAGTCTACAAGAAATTTCTAGGGGATGATGATGGCTGAAAATCAAGATTTTCATAACAAAAGCGGTATGTATTTTTTGTTAGGTTCCATGGTTTTTGTAATTATGTTTTTTATTTACGTCGTGGTTTTTCACAAGGGCGTTGATTTAGGCGAAAAATTTGAAGCGCCTCCTTCAACAGACGCTCCAGTTTACGACTTAGCGTCTGAGAAAGAACCTTGGGTTTCTAACGAAAATATCGTCAGCGCCGGTGCAAAAATTTTCAAACAAAACTGCGCAACCTGTCACGGTGAAAAAGGCAATCTGGTCGGAGGAGTTCCGAATGCTCGAAATCTCGTTGTAGGTCAGTGGACTCAAGGTGAAGGAATTATGAATCACTTCAAAGTTTTACAAAACGGAATTAAAGATGCTCAAGGTAATCAAACCGCTATGGTGAGTTTCTCGGCGCAGCTGAAGCCATTTGAACGCTGGGCTGTTTTATATTTTATTGAAACTTTAACCAATAATAAATCTAAAGATAAACCAGAAGACGTAGCTAGCTTTGCCCAGACAGCACAATAGAAGGGTCGCGACTTTTCATGTTAAACAGAGCCTTATCAATTCTTATCTTCATAGGCGTATTTAGCGCAACCGGGTTTGCGCAAAGCACCTCTCCGCGTGGTGGGACTGATTATGATGGAAAAGAATTGATCCCATCATCAGACACTGTTCCAGAGGAAATCAAAAATGTTGGTATCGACGAAAAGATTGGCCAGATCATAGATCTTAAGCTTCAAGTAACTGATGAGACCGGAAAGAAAGTTTTATTGTCTTCGTATTTTCATCCGCACAAGCCGGTTCTATTAAGCCCGATGTACTACAGCTGTCCGGGCCTTTGCAGTTTTCATTTTAATGGCGTTATTGATTCACTTAAAAAAATCGACTGGAATCCGGGCGATAAATTTCAAGTGATCGCTTTCAGTTTTGATGCAAAAGAAAATGCCTTAGACCCAGCTAATTTAGGCGCTAAGAAAAAAGCTAATTATATGAAATTATTTGGCCGACCAGGCACTGAAAACGGATTTCATTTCGTAACCGCGGATCAAGCCACCATTGACAAGTTAATGACGGCGATTGGTTTTCGATATAAGTGGAATGAAAAAGCGGGTGAGTGGTCTCATGTATCGGCGGCCATTATGATTTCCCCTGAAGGAAAAATCACTCGTTACCTTCACGGAATTGAATTCAACCCGCAAGATATGAAATTTGCATTGAATGAAACATCTAACGGCAAAGTTGGAAATATCGTGGACTCAGTTTTGTTATACTGTTTTAAATTCGACCAACATCAGTCTAAATATGGATTGCAAGTTTTCCGCGTGATGCAAATCGCCGGTGGATTCATGACATTGTTGTTAGCCGTTTGGTTGTTACCGGTGTTGTTTAAAGCGCGAAAGGAGAAAGTGTAACCATGTTGTTGTGGATTATAAAAAATCAGTTGTTCAAGGTGCTCGTCGGTCAAGCCGAAGCTCAATCATTCATGCCCGCGCAAGGTTCGGAAATCGCTAAAAGCGTGGACAGCTTATATAGCTTCTTGCTGATCGTCAGTTTAATTGCGTGTGTGATCGTTATCGGCGGAATGATATTTTTTGCGATTAAATATAAACGTAAATCAGATAATGATAAAACAGCCTATATTTCTCATGACACTCGTCTTGAAATTTTATGGTCCGTGATTCCATTAGTTATTTTCTTATTTGTATTTGCTTGGGGATGGGTCATTTATCACGAAATGCGCACAATGCCAAAAGATGCTCTTGAAATTCAAGTTATGGGTCAGCAATGGAACTGGACGGCCGAATACAAAAACGGAGTTAAATCAGGTGAAATTGTTATCCCCGTAAACCGAGACGTGAAACTTATTTTAAGTTCATCGGATGTAATTCACTCATTGTATATTCCGACTTTCCGAATCAAGCAGGATGCGGTTCCGGGTCGCTACACGGCTTTGTCTTTGAAAGCCGAAGGAACCGGTGAATTTCATATATTTTGTACCGAATTTTGTGGGACGTCACACTCAGGCATGATGACTAAATTAAGAGTTTTATCTCAAGCTGATTTTGATAAATGGTTGGCCGAAGAGGGCGATTCGGCCAGCTTGCCACTCGCTGAGCGTGGTAAAAAATTATTTAATATCAAGTGTACGGCTTGTCATTATGCCAACGAAGATAAACCTAAGATCGGGCCCTCACTCCAGCATTTATTCGGGCAAGAAAATCATCCAGTCGAATCCGGTGTAATCAAAGTCGTGGATGAAAATTATATTCGCGAATCGATACTTTATCCTCAGGCGCAAATAGCGAAAGGCTACGGTCCGCGTTCGGCAATGACGGCATTTCAAGGGCAGCTGTCAGAGAAAGAAGTTACATCTTTAATCGAATTTATTAAGACATTGAAATAGAGGTATCTATGGGACATTCGGCACATGGTGACAATTACATAACAGCAGAAAAAGGTTTAATGTCGTGGTTCACGACGCTGGATCATAAACGTATCGGAATTTTATATTTTGTATCCGTTATGTCTTTCTTTTTGATTGGTGGAATCGCTGCGCTTTTGTTAAGAGCAGAATTATTCTCTTACAATGCAGCACCTAACGTTGGAGAAATTTTTAAAAATGGCGATGTGTATAATCAAGTGCTAACTTATCACGGAGCGATCATGGTTTTCATGGTGATCATTCCTGGTATTCCGGCAATTTTAGGCAATTTCTTTTTGCCATTACAAATCGGCGCAAAAGATGTCGCCTTCCCTAAATTAAATTTATTGAGTTGGTACTGTTTAATGGCCGGTGCGGCGTTAGCGGTGACCACGATGTTCACAACAAGAATTGATACGGGTTGGACTTTCTACACGCCGTATTCAATCCGAACTCAAACGGCCGTTTCAATGATGGTCGTAGCCGCCTTTATTATGGGAATGAGTTCAATCTTAACCGGATTAAACTTCATCGTGACCGTGCATAAACTCAGAGCTCCGGGCATGACAATGCACCGAATGCCATTATTTGTATGGGCACTTTATTCAACGGCCATCATTCAAGTTTTAGCAACGCCAGTTTTAGCAATTACTCTATTATTATTAGCCGCGGAAAGGACCTTTGGTGTCGGTATCTTCGATCCAAAATTAGGCGGCGACCCGGTTCTCTTCCAACATTTTTTCTGGTTTTACTCGCATCCTGCGGTATACATTATGATCTTACCCGCGATGGGCATCGTTTCCGAATTGATCTCTACCTTCTCTCGAAAAGTAATCTTTGGGTATACTGCGATTGCGTATTCCTCACTGGGTATCGCAGCCGTTTCTTTTTTCGTTTGGGGACATCATATGTATGTTTCTGGACAATCTGAATTAGCGGGAACGGTATTTTCATTTTTAACCATGCTGGTGGGGGTTCCCACGGCGATTAAAATGTTTAACTGGATTGCGACCATGTACAAAGGTTCGATCCAATTCGCTTCACCGATGCTTTATGCTATGGGATTTATATTTTTATTCGCCATCGGTGGAGTAACGGGTATTATTTTAGCGACATTAGCTTTGGACGTTCACTTTCATGATACTTACTTCGTGGTGGCCCATTTCCATTACGTCATGGTCGGCGGAACCTTAATGGCCATCATGGGTGGATTCTACTATTGGTTCCCAAAAATGTTTGGAAAAATGTATAACGAATTCGCGGCTCAACTTTCATTCGTATTTATCTTTATTGGATTCAATGTCACATTCTTCCCTCAGTTTATTTTGGGATCAATGGGCATGCCTCGTCGTTATTTTGATTACATTCCCGCGTATCAACCGCTGAACCGAATTTCGACCGTGGGCTCCTGGTTGATCGCAATAGGTTTTTTAATCGCATTGTATACAATTATTGATGGATTAATTAACGGCAAAAAAGCTCCTAATAATCCTTGGGGAGCTAAAACTTTAGAATGGCAAACAACATCTCCACCACCGGTATTAAATTTTGACCACGAGCCTGTGGTAACTGCGGGGCCGTATGAGTACAAGTAGAGTTATTGACGGCGTCAATGTTCAAACACATTACCGCGATGTAGAACATCAATTGTCAGCGGCGAAGCAAGGTATTTGGTTATTCATGGTCACCGAAATCTTAATGTTCGGTGGATTATTTGTCGGCTACGCCCTTTATCACATGCGGTATCCTGAAATGTTTGCCGAAGGCGCACGTTTTTTGGATTGGAGATTAGGTTTCATCAATACATTAGTTCTGATTTTTTCTTCCTTCACGGTGGTGGTGGGAATTTATTATTGCCAAGCTAATCAAATGAAAAAAGCCGCAGCCGCCTTGGGTGTAACTATTTTATGTGGCGTAATTTTTATGGTGATTAAGTATTTCGAATACACCCATAAATTTCACATGGGAATTTACCCAGGGAACATGCTCGATCTTGCGAAATTAAATCATCATCTGGCCGAAGCCGGAGAGCCCTTAATTAAAAGTACCAACTTAGGATTATATTTTGGTTTCTACTATTGCATGTCCGGTCTTCATGGTATTCACGTCATTTTGGGAATGTCTTTACTAGGATGGTGTATGTTTCGTGCTTTGCGCGGAGATTTTAATGCAAATTATTACACGGCCGTGGACGGGGTTGGTATTTTTTGGCATATTGTCGATCTCGTTTGGATTTTCTTATTTCCGTTACTTTATTTGGTCGGATAGAAAAAGGAGGATAATATGGAACACACTGAAAATCACGAAAAGCATCACATTACTCCACTGAGCGTTTACATTAAAGTAGCCGGGGCGCTTTTTTTCTTAACGTTTTTAACCATCGGAATTCACTCGATTCGCGCCTACCTGGCGGGAACAGCACCGTTTTTTGCCTTCGGAATCGCAGCTATAAAGGCTTATTTAGTCATGGCGTATTTCATGCATTTGAAATATGAAGTTGTTATGAACCGGGTAATATTCGGATTGGGCTTTATTTTTCTGGCGTTGTTATTTGCAATTACCTATTTAGATATTTGGTCGCGTGTTGCGTTAACTTCACCTCTGTAAGCGATGAATAAAAGTGTTTAAGCTTTATTCAGAGTTTACTAAATTCGGAATCGTCATTTTTGTTTTATTAGCCGGTATCGCTGGATACGCAACCGGTTTTTTTATAGAATCTATTTTCTCGATCAAACATTTCGCCTATTTTATCTTAGGCCTTTATTTTCTGAGTTCCGGAAGTCTGGCTTTAAATCAAGTTCAAGAGTACAAGCTCGATCGAAAAATGCCTCGCACGCAGAATCGTCCGATCGCTTCCGGAAAAATAAAACCTTTAGCCGGGCTTATTTTTTCGATGTGTTTGCTTTTAGTGGGACTGAATATTTTATTTGAAATGTCCATCACTGCAGGCTGGGTTGGTGTCGTGTCGTTTGTTTTTTACAATGGATTTTACACCATGATTTGGAAGCCGAAATGGGTTTTTGCCGCGGTTCCCGGAGCCATTCCCGGAGCGCTTCCTATCACAATCGGTTATGCAGTTAACAATCCAAATATTTTTAATTCTGAATCGGTTTATTTATTTCTGATTATGTTTTTGTGGCAGATGCCGCACTTTTGGTTGATTTCATTAAAATTTATTGAAGATTATCGTAAAGGTGGATTTCCGACCTTGCCGGTCACCGTCGGCGTCAGCCGCACTTATTTTCACATTGGTCTTTATACTTTTGCCTACGCCGGAGTGGCGTTAGCCTCTCCGTTTTTTCTAAGAAGCAGTTGGTTGTATGCGCTACTGGTTTTCCCGTTTGCATTTATGCTACTTAAAAAATTCTTCAAATTCTACAACAGCGACGGAAAACAAGGATGGCTTTCATTTTTTATGTGGACCAATATCTCGATGCTGGTTTTTATTTATATTCCGGTCATCGATAAATGGAGTTTTTTATTTATCGGACGAAATTAGTTTCAAATTTTTAAATCAGCCGGTGTATCGATTTGACGAAACGGGTGAGCTTTCATAAAAGCCTCTTCCTGGTTACATTGATCAAAGACGCGTGTTAAATTCTGGTATTTTTTTGTATCGACTTCAAATCTGATTGCGGTGGTGACTGCGGGAACTAAGAAAACATCGGCAGCAGTGGGGGTATCTCCAAAGCAGAATTTTTTTGAGGTTTTTTCTAAGATTTTTTCACAGGCCGAAAGACCTTCGTGCATCCAGTAATTAAGCCACGCGCTTTTTTGATCGTCCTTCGCGGCGAAATTTTTAGTTAAATAAGCTAAAGTTTTTAAGTTTCCGTAAGCATGGGTGTCGGCATTAATGATCTGGCAGAACTCGCGGATGTGAGCCCGCGTGATCGCGTCTTTGGGAAGCAGTTGATAACTTTGTAGAAAGGCTTCATCAAGATATTCGATAATCGCCGAAGATTGAGCAATCACGTGGTTACCATGAACCAGCGTGGGAACGCCTCCCATCGGGTTTAATTTTCTATACTCTTCGGAATTTTGTTCGCCACCATTATTTAAAAGGTGGATGGATTTATAATCGTAATTGAGATTTTTGAGATTGAGAGCAATTCGAGCACGATACGAGGTGGAACTTCGGAAGTAGTTATAAAGCGTAATGTTTTCCATGGGACTATGATTGCCGCTATGAGCTATAGATGTCATGTATTTTCTGGGCATCGCCATCAAAAATGTTTATAAAGAATGTAATTTTAAGAGGAGAAATAACATGAAAAATTTATTCATATGTCTAGTGGCCAGTTTGTCTTTATCAACCGCTTTTGCTGAGGTTTCTTATTCGATGCCGTCGATCGAGGGTGGATTTAAATGGAATTCAATGGATGTCGATACTTCAACGGCTAACAAGCAAGCTTTAGGTCTTCAATTTGGGGGATCGATTGTGATTAATTTTAACCAAGATTTCGGTTTGCGTACGGGTTTATTTTATTCAGAGCGTCCGTTCAAAGCTGAATTTGGCCCAGGCGTGGACGCTTCTGGTAAAATCACTTACGCAGACATTCCGTTACACATCATGTTTAAATTAGAAGATTACGCCGGTATTTATTTAGGCCCAACTATCGCAACCAAAATTGGCGATGAAAGCTCAGGGATCGCTTTGACCGGGGTTCAATCGATGATTACGCCAATTACTTTCGGAGCTGCTTTCAAGTTTCAAGAAAATATGGGTCTTAATATTTTCTTTGAAACAATCGGAAGCAAGTTAGCTAACGGTATTACGGCATCTCGTGGTATTGGCGCCAACTTCATGTTCACATTCAACTAATCAACGGATTAAGAAAAGGTTTTTGTGAAATTAGCGTCTTTGAAATCATCAGGGAATTTGGACGGCGACTTAGTTATCGTGAGTCGCGATAATAAATTTTATACATCAGCCGCCGACATCAGTAAAAATTTACTTTCGGCCTTGGAATCATGGCCTCAAGTTGAACCGCTTTTGAAAAAAAAATCTGACGATCTCAATAATGGAAAAGTTTCGGATAAAACTGAAATTAAAAACTTTACGGCATTTGAATCAGCATTACCTCGTACTTGGTTATTTGCTGATGGTTCGGCTTTTCTTCATCACATCAAGCTCGTACGCCAAGCCCGTAAAGCCGCTTTGCCAGAGACGCTGTTGACGGTTCCTTTGATGTATCAAGCTGAAAGCGGTCGCTTCCTGGCGCCAAATGAAGATATTCCTCAACGCGATTTTTCGCACGGAACTGATTTTGAAGCGGAGGTCGGCGTTATTGTTGATCATGTTCCGATGGGTATAACTCCTGAACAGGCTTTAGATCATATTAAACTGGTGGTGATTTTAAATGACGTGAGTCTTCGTGGACTCATTCCGGAAGAATTAGCCAGCGGGTTCGGATTTTTTCAAAGCAAACCAAACAAAGCCTTGTCTCCGCTGGCATTGACGTTAGATGAAGTGGCTGAACACTGGGTGAATGGTCGACTTGAATTGCCATTGCACGTTAAATACAATAATACTTTTTTTGGTAAAGCGAATGCCAAGGAAATGCATTTCCACTTTGGACAATTGATCGCTCACGCAGCGAAAACTCGTTCGTTGGCTTCGGGAACATTGATTGGAAGCGGCACTGTCGCCAATGAAAATCCCGAGATGGGCTCAAGCTGTTTAGTTGAGAAACGAACTCTTGAACAGATCAATTCTGGTGGGCCGATCACTCCGTTTATGAAAGTGGGAGACACGATTGAAATTGAAATGTTTGATCATCACGGTCAAAATTTATTTGGAACAATTTCTCAAAAAGTGAAACAGGCTTAAATTATCGTGAATCATTTTCAGAATTACAAAAACTTCTTCTCGCAATCTAAGAAACTTCGCGCTGAGTTTGAAAAAAATTTTGAAAATCCACGGGAAACCGATTCGAAGCGTTTCGTTTGGGATTATTGGTTTTTTGAAGATCAATATCACTTGATCCGCACTCCGGCTTTTCATTATTTTTCCAAAAAGCTTTACACTGATTTTCATTCGGCTTTGGTTCAGTGGGGACGTGAAAATCTGGGCTGTCATGACATTTCTCCGCCGTGGTTAAGCTATTATGTCGATGGTTGTTATCAAAATCTTCATTCGGACGTTCCACACGGTCCTTGGGCTTTTGTTTATTCTTTAACTCCTTCAACCGGAAAGCTTTCAAATAAATTCAAAGGCGGCGAGACCTTATTATTAAAACCCAAAACGTTAAATTACTGGGCCTCATTTCAAGATCAGAAAGATCATGAATACGATACTTTTGTAGACCGTATACCAAGTCGCTTCAATCAACTTACGGTTTTTGATCCACGGTTACCTCATGGCGTGACCGAAGTAAAAGGAACGCGTAACCCGATGGAAGCGCGTTTAGTGATGCACGGTTGGTTTGTGGAGCCTCGACCCTACGTCGTCGGCGGACTATCTACCGCGCAGGTGCAAAAAGTCCTCACGCCGCAGTTTGCAATGCTCGAGCAAATATTATCCGATTTAGGCCCCTTACATGGGACGATGTCATTACGTATAAATATTAACAGCCGCGGGAAAATTCAAGCGTGCAAATTTGTCTCGAATACCGTTTTGTCTTTAGAGAACAATTTCTCAGATGAAAAAATATTTTTTAAAGAAATGATGAAATTATTCAAGCACGTCGAATTTCCCACGGTAAAGGCGAACTCTCAAATTACTATTCCGCTCTTGTTTAAATAAACTGAGCAAAGGTTGCCATTTATGACATTAACTCAATTAACTTATATCGTGGCCGTAGATAAATTTAAAAATTTCGGCGTGGCTGCCGAAAATTGTAAAATTACTCAGCCAACCTTAAGTATGCAAATTCAAAAATTGGAAGAGCAACTCGGAGTCATCTTTTTTGATCGCTCTCATCAGCCTATCAAAACCACCAAGATCGGTGAAACTTTGATTACGCAGGCCCGCGTGATTTTAAATGAATCACAACGATTCCAAGAAATTATCAATGATGACAAAGGAGTCGCGAAGGGTGAAATCGAAATTGGTGTTATTCCAACCTTGGCTCCGTATTTATTGCCATTGTTCATCCGAAAATTTAGTGAAAAGCATCCGTTGTTGCAAATCAAAATCCATGAATTACAAACCAATGAAATTATTGAAAAGATTAAAAATAATACGCTCGATATGGCTTTACTCGTGACTCCGATCGATGATGATAAGTTGGTTTCTAATCCTTTGTTTTATGAGCCGTTTCTTTTATACACGTCGGACAAGAATATGATCGCACAAAAAACGAAGGTGCAGCAAAGCGATTTGAACTCAGCCGATTTGTGGTTATTGACCGAAGGCCATTGTTTCCGTGACCAAACCTTAGCCATCTGTAAAAACCGCAAAAAAATTACCGACGAAAGAAAAAACGTTAAATTTGAAAGCGGAAGCCTTGAAACTTTACGGCGTATGGTTGACGAAGAAGATGGATTCACCTTGCTTCCGTATTTAGCGGCGATGGATTTAACGGCAACAAAAAAACTCAAGGAATTTTCTAATCCTGTTCCTACTCGTGAAGTCAGTTTGATTCATTCAGCTTATTTTAAGCGAGAAAATATCAAAAATTCATTAATTGAAGTGATTCAAAAATCACTTCCGAGGGAAATTTCGGCAACTATAACAAAAAATGTTCAAGTTATCGATTTACCGATGGGTAAGCGCTAATTACCCTAAAAAAGAACGTCTCAAGATCGAACGTATTATTTACCGGTTTATTTTACAAAAATTGTTATTCTTTGATTTAAACCGTCTTAATCTCACATAGGTTTGAGCTCAATCGGCCCTCTTCTTGAACTCTCTTAAGTATGATAAAATTCAATCGATCCTTATTTTTAGCTGGTTCAATTTATGTGGTCGCAATCGTGGTCTTTTCGGGTTGTGCTCGTTCGGCCGAAGAGGACCTTGATCATGCGGTCCAAACCCATATCGAAGCAAAAAATTCCGGCGAGGCTGAAGATGCCTGTCGCAAAGTTTTCTTAAATGCGCAAAAAAATTCTGATTCGGGCCAATTATGTTCTGCCTTGAAAGCTCGGGGTGATGCCGAAATTTCAATTTGTGAAGATGAAATTCAAGATCAATTTTTTGCAAAAATTATATCTCCGTGTAAAGCCGTCTTATTAACACGAATCGAGCAAATTAAAAAAGATCGTAACGAGGGACTCAGCGCTACGCCAGAAAATCTTGGTTTTAAAATTCCATTTGCCGTTCAATATCGTGATTTATCGGCGGGGTACACTGCCGTCACAGGCGACACACAAGCGCGAGAGGTGATTTTATCTTTTGATGACGGACCCCATCCGACCTTATCAAAAATGGTGGTTGATATGTTAGACCGAATCGGAGTTAAGGCGCATTTTATGCAAGTTGGTAAAAACGCGCAAGCTTACCCTTCAATCACCCAGTACATCGCAGCTAGTGGCAATTCCATTGGGAATCATTCTTGGGATCACACTGATTTTAAAACGATTAGCTTTGAAGAACAGTTAAAACAAATATCCGATACCAACCGCGCTATTATAAACGCCATCGGTTGGGTTGACCCATTTTTCAGATATCCCTATGGATCAACGACGGCGGATATGAATCAGTTTCTAAAACTTCACAGCGAAGCTAATTTTTTATGGTCGATTGATTCAAATGATTGGAAAAAAATTAATGCAGATCAAACAATTCGCACCAATAGCCAAGTGGTCCAGGAGACACTGGCGCAATTAGACCAAAGGGGTCGTGGTATCGTTTTGTTTCACGATGTCCATGCTAGAACGATTGAATTACTACCGACATTTTTAACTTCATTGTACAAAAAAGGTTATAAGATTGTACTTCTTCAGCCGGTGAATTCAGGATTGAAAAATAATTCAAAAATTCCGTAAAACTTTTTATGGCCCCGTGGCGTGCCCGTAAGTTGTTCCATTTAAAATAACATAGCCCGCTTTTCGGCGATTCTGTGGGTCGTCGTGGGTCCAATGCATGATGGGATCTTTCCATTTATCGCCGTACTCAAGCTCTCCCGCCACCGTTAGCCGACTTCCTACGGTAACGGGAACTCTTTCGGCAATATCAACATTATGAAAAACCGTAATCGTTATTCCATTTTCGATTTCCATAATCCAGCGTTGGTGCAAAGGTCCGTTTTTATCATCCGGCAGAGATTTAACGACTTGGGCGTTTTTCACAATGGCGTATTTTAATGGTGCAGAATTTTTGATTGCACTGGTGATTTCAGAATTAAGATTCATAGGGACTTCTTTTGTTTGGGGGGTTGCAGATGGATTTTCCTTCGTCTCGACAAAAACGGCCGAATCACTTCTAGAATTCTTATTCCTAAGTCCAAAAATGACCGCTATAAAAGCGAAGCTAAATGTAATCACGATTTTAAAAATGAGTTTTCTTTTCAT
>JACMMZ010000131.1 GCA_014378775.1 Pseudobdellovibrionaceae bacterium | reverse complement strand
TAAGGCTAGCCTCAACATTCTTAGTCGATTCTACATGAATGGTTAAATAATCACTTCCCGCTATTATAAATTGCTCGATGAAAATTTCAGGGTTGTCGATCATCAAATGAACATCTAAAGGAATCGAACTTTTTGGTTTAATGGCTTTCACTACCGGCATCCCAATAGTTAGGTTTGGAACAAAATGTCCATCCATCACATCAACGTGTACAAAACCAGCACCCGCCGCAATGACCAATTTAATTTCTGTTTCTAAATTAGAAAAATCCGCTGACAAAATACTAGGAGCAATAATTCGATTAGACAAAAGCGTCTCCTTTAAGCCGTGGCATCAATTTGAGAAAATCCTGACTCGTCATTTTATTTTTCGATTCCAGCTGAACCGTTTTTAAAATTAATTGTCCCTCTGCGGTTTGGATAAAAATACCTTCTGGTTCAAGCCCAGAAATTAAACCAGGGCGTAAATCAGAATTTTTTTCCGTAAAATAAGTTTCTAATATTTTAAGCCGCTTTCCTTCAGAAATAATATAAGTCCCTGGGCCCATGGAAAATGCCCGGACTTTATTGTGAAGTTTTCGCGCTGGCTGAATGAATTGAAGCAAAGATTCTTCTTTAGATATTTTCGGTGCTAAAGTGACTTGATTTTCGTCTTGATCTACTGGAGCTAAGTTTCCCCGAAGGTAATCCATCAATTCAACTTCCAGTAATTCACACCCTAACCGAGCTAACTTTGAATACAATTCAGTGGCATTGATTTGATCATCCAAAATTATTTTTCTTTCGCCAATGACGCCGCCGGCATCCAGCTTGAAAACCATTTTTTGTAAACTGACTCCGGTTTGCGTGTCACCGGCCTCCAGGGATCTTTGAATCGGGGCGGCTCCTCGCCACAGCGGAAGAAGACTTCCATGAACGTTAACCGCACCATAATTAAAACTATTTAAAAATTCAGTAGATAAAATTTGGCCAAAGGCTACGACCACCGCTACTTCAGCTTTCCATGACTGAATCGTTTTGAGAGCCTCGGGATCTTTACGCAAATTTTCAGGATTGATCACCGGAATGTGATGAGACAAAGCTAAAACTTTCACCGGCGAAGCCGTTAACTGCATCTTACGTCCGGCCGGACGATCAGGTTGCGTCACGACTCCCACCACTTCAAAATGAGAATCTTTTAAAAGTGTCTGTAAATGTTGAGCTGCGAAATCAGGAGTTCCCAAAAAACAAACTCGAACGACACTCATTATTTGCTCTCTAATTTGAGTTTTTCAGCCCGCTTTTTTTTCTTGGCGTCTTCTAATTCTTCCGCAGTCGGATAACCGCTTTTTTTAATTTGATTTTTAATCTTACTGGCCTTCATGAAACTGATGTGATCAATAAATAAAGTTCCAGATAAGTGATCCATTTCATGTTGTATACAGATAGCCAGTAAACCGTCGACCGTGAAAGTAAATTCTTTTCCGGTCACGTCAAAAGCTTTCATATCGATTTTTTCAAAACGCTTAACCGTTTCAAAAAAACTGGGAACAGACAAACAACCTTCATCAAAAGTGGTTGATCCATAACCTTTGACGATAACCGGATTAATGAGAACTAAAGGCTGCGGTAATTTTTTCTCTAAATCCGTTAATTCATCGTAGGCGTAACGACGCTCTTCTTCGTCGCGCGGGCGAGTATCGATGACGAGCAATTGAATCAGCTCTCCCACTTGGGGCGCGGCCAGTCCAATACCTTTGGCGTCGTACATGGTCTCCAACATGTCTTCGACCAGCTTCTTCAACTGAGCATTGAATTTGGTCACGGACACGGAAACTTCCCGTAGGACCGGATTAGGATAAGTTAAGATTTCTAATTTCATTCGTATAGATTTAGACCATCATCTGCGCAGGCGCAACAAGAAGTAACCACCCAAACTACCCATGAGAATATTAGCCCCCCAGGCCGCGATAATCGGAGGCAGCTGACCATGTTGGCCAACAGTTTGAGCAGAACTATAAAGAATCCAATAGCCCATCACCAAACCTAAACAAACCGTCACGTTCTTAACCATGCCCCCACCGTGGCGCTGGTTCCCGACCAAGAACGGAATGGCTAAAAGACTCATGACTAAACCGGCTAAAGCAAAACTTAATTTAGAATAAAATTCCACTTCATAGCGAATGGTATCCAGTCCGGCTTCTTTATTCTTATTGATGAATCGAGATAATTCTGATTGCGTTAACAGATCGCTGGTTTGTCCGGTGTTTCTTAAATCCTGCGCGTCTTCCGACATCGAAACGGTTTTATCTTTAAATTCAGTTAACATCGGAAAACTGGATTCGGTGGTGAAAACACTAATCGAACCATCGTGCAAAACCCATTGTTTACCATTCAAGTCAACCTCTTTAGCCGTGATCAACTGGAGTAACTTCCAATTCTCATCGAAAAAATACAGAGTCAAACCCTGCGCTTTGTTTCCGGTTGAATTGAGTGTTTGGATATTAAATAAATTATTTTTTGAGCGGTACCAAATGCGATTCGTTTTAATGGTTTGAAATTGACCGGGTTTTTTTGCAATGTCGGTGTAATAAATATAATTTTTTTGTTTTGAAAAAACTGGAAGAAGTCGGTCCGCCAAGCCATAATCTAAGGCGGCTACTACCAAAATAGAAATAAAAATCCAGCGCGAAACTCGAAATAAACTTAAACCCGAGGCGAACAAGGCGATCAGTTCAGAACCTTTATTTAATGTTGAGATAGTCATAACGGTGCCGACGACGGACGCCACCGGAATCATTCGATGCACTATTTCCGGGAGGTAAAATAAATAATATTTTACAAAAGCTTGCGTGTCCGATCCACTGAATCGAACTAAAGCTGACATCATATCCGTGGCTAAAAAAAGGGTTACAAAAACGAGTAATCCCGCAATGAAAGTCGTCCAAAAAAGACCTAGTATATATCGATCTGCTCTATTCACATAAAATAGTGTGCCTTACTCTTGACTGTGCCGTCATTGTATTATGTACTCAAGGTCTAAGGTGTCGGTAACATTCGTTATAAAACATAATCATAAGGATCAACATAATGCCCTTGCGTATTCTGTTAGCAGATGAAAGCACAACTATAAAAAAGGCTTTTCAGCTTGCTTTGAGCGACCTCGGCGCCGAAATTAAAAGTGTTCCCTCAGGTCTCGATGTTATGACTGTTGCTTTGGATTTCCGTCCTCAGCTTATTTTTGCCGATGTTCTGTTAACCAAAAAATCGGGCTACGAAGTTTGCCAAGAAATCACCGCATCGATTGAAACAAAGCACATTCCAGTTATTTTAATGTGGAGTAACTTCATGGAGTTTAATAGCGGGCTTGCGACTCAAGGTGGCTACGCTGACAAACTCGAAAAGCCGTTCGACAGCGCCGCACTTCGTAAGCTTGTCACAAAATTTTACAAAGAAACAGAATCTCACCCTTTAAATGGACTTCTCGATTTTCCGACGATTCCTGAATTCGCAGAAGACGCTTCGTTAGATGATCAATATGAACACGTTCAGCTCCAAGATTTTGCGGCGCCCGCAAGTAACAATCGTTCGAAAATTCACATTGAAACAGAATCCCATGGGGATTTTGAAGAGGTGGTGCTGGTCCAATCCAGCGCGGAGCGAAGTCAAGATCAGTACAAAATTAGTAGTCAAATAAAAAGTTATTTAGACAGTTCGCCGGCAGCTTTAAATAAAATTGAAAAGCACGTGAATGATGAAGTATCGCAGCAATTAAGTCGACAAAGTAATCACCGGATGTCTCAACCAGGTTCAAATCGGGTTGATGAAAATCTAGTTCGCGAAGAAGTGCGCGCACTCACGGAGAAAATTTGTTTTCAGATTATTCCTGATATTGCAGAAAAAATTATTCGATCTGAAATAGAAAAACTCTTTAAAAATATTGAAAAATCTATATGACAACAGCTGAACTAATTAGAGCCGCCCTAAAAGAAGATATGCCCACCGGAGATATTACAACTGAATCTCTGGCGGTTAAACCGCGCGAAGGCGAAGCCGTGTTGAAGGCGAAAAGTGATATCGTGCTTTCCGGAAGCCCCGTTTTTGAACAAGCTATCCAATTTCTTGAACCCAATGCGCGTTTGAAATGGTTATTCGAAGAGGGTGATTTTATTTTCCAGGGGCAAAATATTTGCAGCATTGAAGGAAATCTGATTCAGATTTTAAAAGCTGAGCGTGTGGCGCTTAATTTCCTTGGAAAATTATCCGGAATAGCCACGCACACTCGAAAATTTGTCAAAGCCGTCGAAGGCACGCGCACCCGCATCTTAGATACACGCAAAACCACTCCGCTATACCGCGAACTTGAAAAAAAAGCCGTCACCCATGGTGGAGGACTTAATCACCGTTTCAATTTATCTGATGCCGTTTTGGTTAAAGATAATCACATTAGCTTGGCCGGTGGTATCACCACGGCGGTGGAACGCATCCGCAATAATTGTGATTTCAAAATTGAAGTGGAAGCTTCGAACCTGGATCAAGTTAAAGAATGTGTCAGTTTGAATGTGGATCGTATTTTACTAGACAATATGAATAACGAATTACTGACTGACGTTTTGAAATATATTCCGAGTCATATTAAGACGGAAGCCAGCGGTAACATGACTCTAGATCGCGTCAAATCCGTGGCCGATTTGAATGTTGATTTCATTTCTGTTGGAGCATTGACTCACTCAGCGCCGAACGCGGATATCAGTTTACTTTTTGACTGGAATTAATTTTATGATTAACGAATCAAGCGACTCTCCTCTAAACGATATTAAAATTGGCGAAATCACCGCTACGTGGTCGAAAGCCAATAATTTAAAAACCAATTATTTTATTACGACCGACAGCACCAATACCCGTGCTAAAAAAGCTGCTTTTGAACAAGAAGAATTAGAAAATGAATTTGTTTTGTATGTCGCCGATGATCAATCACAAGGGCGCGGTCGTTTCGAGCGAACCTGGATAAGTCCTGCAGCTGGGTGCGGTTTACTTTCAACCTGGTCTTTTTCGGTCGTCAATACACCGTCACCGCACGCTACGGCGAAAGTGGGCATGGCCCTGTATCACGCGGCGAAAGCGACCTGGCAGTTTCTTCCTTTTAGCTTAAAAGCTCCCAACGATCTTTATTTAGGGGATAAAAAAATTGCCGGCATCTTAGTGGAAACGATTTCGCAAGGAGTTGAGCACCGTTTGTTAGTTGGCATTGGCTTTAATGTTTTAAGTCACCCTTCTGACGTTGCAATTTCAACTCATTTAGTTAAAAATTTACCTAGGTCCGCTCCGCTTTTAGGAGACGACTGGATTTTATTTCTCGATCGATTTCTTTTCGAATTAACTCTATTAGTTCCTTCAGCTCACGAAGAATTAAATTCGACAGCGGAAGCCAAATTTGTTAGTTTAGTTAATCTCAACCCACTCCTTGAAAAGAAATTCACAAACTTTTCTGAGATTGTGAAAATACTATGATCAAGCACGTCTTTTTTGCCGTGACCATTGGCTTAATCGCTTTTTTTCTTTATTTAGCTCAGTACACCGGAGCCTTTAAATCTGTATTCGTCGGGATAGATCAACGGGGCCCGTACACGTTGATCTACAAAGAACACGTAGGAGCTTACCATAAAATCGTGGAAAAAATTCAGCAGGTTGAAAACTGGGCCAAAGAAAATAAACTCGATTGCAAATTCACATTCGGTGAATTTTTTGATGACACCGGTCTCACCGAAGAGGGTCGATTAAAATCACGAGCTGGCTGCTTGATCGAAGAAAAAAATTCCACCGCTCAGACCGTTTTAAAAACACTCACCTTACCGGTTGATATACTTCGAGCCGAATATACCAAAACGAAAGCGGTGGTCGCGTTGTTCACCGGATCACCGGGGATCGGGCCTTTGAAGGTTTACCCCAAAGCCGAAAATTTTATTCATGAAGGCAAATTAAAACGTAAAGGTGCGGTCATAGAAATCTACGAAGTTCTCGACTCACAAACCATGAACACAACTTATATTTTCCCTATCGAGGAGCTTTAATATGGGACCAGTAAATGTTTACGCTATCGTGGCCGTTCCCGTTTTCATTCTGATTGCCGTTGAGATTTTGTATTGCGTATTTAAAAAAAATAATCTTTATGGATTTCAGGACAGCGTTATGGGAATCGGTACGATGTTCATGGCGCAGTGTCTGAATATCGCTTTGATTGCGCCCATTATGCTGGCCTACACCTGGGTTTATGATCACTGGGGATTATTTCAATTTGAAAATACGTGGTGGACTTTAATTCTGGGCTATGTTTTTGGTGATTTTTTATTTTACTGGTTTCATCGGGCGGGTCACCGGATTAATATTTTCTGGGCCGCGCATGTACCCCACCACTCGGCAGAAGAACTCAATTACGCCGTGGCGCTCAGAGCAAGCCTTACACAAAGAGCCGCTTCATTTTTATTTTATTGGCCGTTGTGTGTCCTTGGTTTTACTCCAACCACCGTTATCACAATCGTGGCCATCAACTTGGTTTATCAACTGATACCGCACACCCGCGTGATTACCCATTACCCGCGCTGGATCGAAGCTTGGCTTAATTCTCCCTATCACCATCAAGTTCATCACGCGGTAAATCCGATTTACTGGGATAAAAATTACGGTGGTACTTTTATTATTTGGGATAAAATGTTTGGCACTTATCAAAAACAGGTCGAACCTATTTATTACGGCGTATCCGTCGCACCAAAAAGTTGGAATCCGTTTTATATTAATTTTCATTGGTACATATGCATTTGGAAAGATGTTCTCAAAACAAAATCTTGGACGGATAAATTCAAGATTTGGATCATGCCGCCTTCATGGCGACCGCGTGACATACCCGCTCATAAGGAACTTCCGCAAACAGGCTACATTCCGGAAAAAAAATACACGTCGAATTATTATAAAGGATCGACCGTCTACTTGTCGGCTCAGTTGCTTTTGGCATTTTATACTTTGTTTCCGGTGATTAATCCCCACACCCCGCTTACTGGTCAGCAGATATCTTTATTATCTTTGTTGATATTTTTTCAGGTCTACGTTTGGTCGCTTTTTCTGGAAGCTAAACCCTGGGCCAAAAGTCTTGAAACGCTTCGGCTTATTTTGTTAGTTAGTTTAATCATGACATTTCCGCTTGAAAGTCAGTACCCATCGATGAAATGGGTGGTGTTGTCTGGATCGATAGCTTCATTGATTTACATTTTTTTCATGATCAACACGAAGGAAATCTTGCCGGCTCCGGAAACCAAGCATGTTATTGTTCCCATTTAAAGTAAGAATTTTTAAATTTCTTTAAGCGGAGCAAATCTTAATGGCAATCGGCTAGCATCGGCCTTTTTAAATTCTTCGCCGCCCACAGTATGAACGTGAATCGAATTTGTGGTGCCACGGTCGGCAATCGGCTGACCTAATGTCAGAATTATACGGTCGCCG
>JACMMZ010000130.1 GCA_014378775.1 Pseudobdellovibrionaceae bacterium | reverse complement strand
TACGAAGAATGATTCGATCTCGTTTGATAGCGGCGCTAACGTGGCCACGCTTGAAGCTTTAGGTTTAACTGATATGAATCATTCCACGAAAGAAAGTTCTCGTGAGGCTATTGAAGCCGTCGACATGGCGGGAACTTCGGTCAATACGATGCGCGCAAAAATTGGAGCACTTCAAAGTCGTTTGACTTCGACTTACGATGTTCTTGCCGTGACTGAAGAAAACTTAATGGCCGCCAACTCACGAATTCGTGATACCGATATCGCAGCTTCCACTGCTGATATGGCGAAAAGTCAGGTTTTATTACAGGCCGGCACAGCCGTTTTGTCTCAGGCCAACCAGAATAATCAATTGGCTTTAAAGCTTATTGGCTAATCAAGCTGCACATCTAAAAAGTATTTTTTGAGAGACCGAAAGGTCTCTTTTTTTTGCTTTGAGAAATTTTATATTATTTCTGTCGATCTTTTTTTCACAAATTTTTACATTAAAGCTAACTCGACCTATGTCCGAAAGGTTCCGTAAGAAGACTTAAACCGAGGATGAATATGACTAAAAAATTAAATGAAAACCGAAATCTAATTTTGACTACGATCTTAGCTTCATTGCTTATCGCCACATTTTCCTTCGGTTGCTCGCCGAAGAGTTTTCAAACTCAAAATAGTTTATCCAGTTCAAAGGATAACACTTCAAGCGGAACCGGCGATACAGTTGTAAGTCCGGTGGCCAGTATCGAGAGCATCGATCTGAAAGGCCAAGTTCAAGACGGTTCAGGCCTGTTGGGATTTAATGGCGCTTTAGCTTTCGATTTTGATAAAACAAATGGCGTGTTCATTATCATGGTTCCCATGCCTTCAGGATTAATGTTCAACCCTTCCGGCTCATTTTCTCAGTACCCGGATATCACATTCGGCCCAGTGTTTGATGCTACTGGTAAAATGAAAATGGGGATTCGGGTGCCTATAAAATATGTACTTAAAGGTGTGAATCTTATCAATCCGGCCAAACTTCCAAGTGGAGAAGCTTTACCTTCTATGCCGGCCGGTAAAAATGAATTGCCTAGTTTAGCGCTTCAGTTTCCTCAGAATAACAACATTCAGTTGCATCTTTACATAGGTATAAATGCCCTGGCAGTTTATATGACTCTTCCGGGTCAAGCAGCACTTCCGTTACCATTTAATCTAACTTTACCTCTCAAAAACAAAGATAAAACCTTAACCACCGGTTATTTAACCTACGTAACGGCTAAAAATGGTTATGCGCCTGGTCTATTTGTTTCTACCATTATTCCAGCATCTATCGCCCGAATTCTGGAAGACCATTTTCACCTGAACTAACACTGACACGGCCCTACATAAATCCCGACTTTAGCAAGAGTCCTCAACTGACTCTTGCTTCGCTTTTTAATTAATTATATTCTCAACACGACATTATTGTTTAACCCAACCATTATGACTCGGAGAATACCCATGGCTAAAAAGAAACCCGCAAAAAAAGCTGCGAAAAAACCAGCTGCGAAAAAATCAAATGTAAAGAAAGCTGCAAAGAAATCACCGGCTAAAAAATCGACCGCGAAAAAAGCGGCGAAAAAGCCTGCCAAAAAAGTCGCCGCAAAGAAACCGGCAGCGAAAAAAGTAGTTAAAAAAACTGTCGCTAAGAAAGCTGCTCCAAAAAAAGCTGCAAAGCCCGCAGGAAAAAAACCAGTCAAGGCTTCCGTTAAAAAATCTGTGGCCGCAATCGGCGCGATGACGGTTTCAAAATCAACGCTGGACGAATTAACATCAGAATTTGACGACGATTTAGATATCGCTGAAGATGGCGACACCGAAGCTACTGCCGAAAATGAAGATGAAGATGGTTTCACCAGCTTAGAAGCGGCCACCGACGAAGATGATCCTGAAGAAGACATGGAAGACACTTCTTTGAAAACTCTAGATGATGAAAAGGAAGAGGATGAAGACGACGAAGGTTATTTCTAATCTATTTTTATTTTGAATCTGAAAACAAAAAAGGCTTACTGAAATCAGTAAGCCTTTTTTTATCAAGAAACTAAAAAAATTATTTAGCTTCAGGTTTAGTGTGCACAGCGTACTTTTCGAACTCACCGTATTCATGTAATTTATTGTATAAGGTCTTAATGGTAATTCCTAAACCCTGCGCGGCCTGAGTTTTGTTTCCACCATAAAAACCTAAAGCGCTGATAATATAACGTCTTTCTAAATCATGTAATTTCATTTCCGGATTAAACGCCATCGTCTCTTCTTTTTTGACCGGATTTCTAATTCCTTCAGGAATATCATTCAACATGATGGTGTGACCTTCTGATAATACTTGTAATCTTTCGCAAGTATTTTGAAGTTCACGAATATTCCCAGGCCATTCGTATTTCAATAAAGCATTCATTGCTTCTTCATCGATATTTTTTGATGTGTTCACGAAAGCTTTACCAGTCGATAAAAAGTGATGCACCAATGGAGCGATATCTTCTTTACGACGTCTTAATGGCGGAGCCGCTAAAACGATTGTATTAATGCGGTAAAATAAATCTTCACGGAAATTACCGCGTGAAACTTCTTGGTCTAATTCACGGTTCGTGGCACAAATAATTCGAAGATCAACCTTGATGGATTCTTTGCCACCGACACGGAAAATTTCACCTTCTTGAAGAAAACGTAAAAGCTTAGCTTGAATTGCTAAAGGGATTTCTCCGATTTCATCTAAGAACAATGTTCCACCGTTAGCCGCTTCAGCTAATCCGATTTTTTTGGTGTAGGCTCCGGTGAAAGATCCTTTTTCATGACCGAATAATTCTGATTCTAATAAAGCTTCGCGTAAAGCTCCACAGTTGACCGCGATAAACGGTTTATTTTTTCGGTTTGATTTTTCATGAATTGATTTGGCAATTAATTCTTTACCAGTTCCTGACTCACCTAACACAAGGATGTTAGCGTGAGACGGAGCTACGCGGTCGATCATTTTAATCAGTTGGGTCATAACGTCTGATTTGTAAACCATCTTCTTTTCATCTGCCACCGCTGGAGCTTGAGACCAAGGCGCCTTAGGGATTGAAGATTGCTGAGAGCTTGTTGGTAACATGAAACCTGAGTTTGAAGAATCCGACATAAAATCCACCTTTGTACGTTCAACTGTTTATTCGCTTAAAATTTCAGCTTATCTCATTCTGATACGCGGCTGATGCGTTGCAATATAACCTTAGTCTGTATTAATTGCAAGAAAATTTTGCATGATATGGTATTTTTTTTAGCAATTTTGGTCACTAAAACTGGGCTCGCTATTTCTTATGTCTATTATATACTCATATATATGACATTAAAGCTTCCGACCCTCATTTCTAACTATCTGAAATATATGGAAAATATCGAGTCATGCTCTCCGTTGACGCTTAAAGCTTATAAAAATGACTTGGGACAAGCTTATAATCAGATACCTCAGGATGATTTATCCGTTGAAAGTCTTTGGAACCACACCCGCTTAGGTTTGAATCAGTGGAGTAAACTGTCTTTAGCCAGCCGAAACCGCAAAGTAGCTACTTTAAAGAGCTTTTTTAACTGGATCTATCAAGAGAAATATATCAGTCAAAATTATTCACACCTTCTGATCTGTCCCAAGGTTCCGAAAAAAATTCCGCACTTTATGTCAGTCGATGAAGTCATGAGCGTGATCCAAAATTATTCTTTACGTAACTTAGATTTAAAAGAAACCAAAGAGATCACTTTATTTATTCTGCTGTACGGTGGTGGTTTACGAATAAGTGAAGCCTGCAATCTGAAGTGGAGCGCCATTATATTTTCTCAACGAAAAGTAACTATTCTTGGAAAAGGAAACAAAGAGCGTATTCTCGTTCTACCCGCTTTTTGTATAGATCATCTTTTGAACTTAAAGCAAAAACACCGTTCCGATTTTTTATTTGCCGAGTCGGTTCTTAATCCGCGAACAGGGTTTGAAATGATTCGCAACTGTGGCAAAAAAGCGGGTTTGATGAATACCATCCATCCCCACGCTCTTCGCCACAGCTTCGCGACTCATTTGTTAGCTAGCGGAGCTAACCTTCGTGTCTTACAAAAACTACTCGGCCACGATAGTCTTCAGGCCACCGAAAAATACACTCATCTTAATATAGATAGCTTAGCGCGAACGATGGAAAACAATCATCCGTTAGGAAAAGTAAAATTAAAAACCTGAATCCGCTGATTTGATATAATGAAAAACTTGAAGCTCCAGCGAATCGAGATAAGTCATTACCGCTTCTTTAATTTCAGAATTTGTATTTAACGTACCTGAATCAGCTAAATTCGCTTTTAAAAAAGGAGCCATCCACGGATCAATCGAAATAACCCCTTGCTGAAAAAGAAACTTCAAATAGAAATGAAGTTTAAATGTAGCAAGTTGATCTGGAGTGCTCGAATTCAAAAATTTAAGAGCGTGTCCGACTAAATTAAATAAAAACTGTGAATCAAAAGCACCCTCTTGCGATACATGGTAGGCACAATTCATGATATTCAAAGCAAAATCAATCTTGTCAAAATCAGTCCGGATATTTTTAAAGTCATCAATAACACTGGCTTCATTGAGATAATTCAAACCTGAATCAGAGCGAGCCTCCCGATAGGTAAACTGAACGTAGTGCATCGGCTCTAATACACCACCACCAAAGCGCTTCTTACTTTTAAGCGCACCCTTAGCCATGAAAGATTTTTTTGCTCCGATGGTTGATAACGCGTGGATAATAAGATCCGATTCACCGTATTTGGTTTTTTTTAAAATGAGAAATTTTTCAGTGACATCAGACATGTCAAATTTTCCAACGGGACAACTGTTTAATTTGTGCTTCAGCATTTTTGATTTGATCGAGGTAGTCTGGATTTCTCTCTATATAATCTGAGGCTAGAATCAAGAGACCTTTCAGCGTGGATGGTTGAGTGATTTCCGGCCACCACGTCACCCATTTATCAGTAACCCAAGAGGGAAATTCGTTAGCCACAAAAGCTTCGCTGGATTTTAAATTAAGATACCCTTTAATCTGCAAAGCCTGATCACACTGAACAATGACACGGTCAGATCGGCTGCTGCTGGCTTCGGGTCTTTGAATAAAGCTCTCATGACCACCCATATCTTGGATAGCAGCCAGGCCAAAAGGAATCTTTTGTTTTTCAGAAAAGTAAACTACCGCGGCTTCCTGATTGAATTTAAAAATACTGGGCGATTGAACGATCACGGTGTACGAAGCCGCATCGATCGGAAATAACTGCGCCGTCATGGTGGGTCGACTGGTTACTTGAAGCGAGAATATTTTTTTTCGATTTAATACCGATCTTATTTCTTCACATTGAGCATCTGAATAATACTCTTCACCGGTGATTTCATTTTCTCGCACCCAGTAAAAGAAATGAACATTACTTCCTAACGTTTCCAGAAAAGCGATGGTATTTTCATGATCTTTTTTATAAATAATCTGATTCTGGTTTTTGAGAGCCAGTGACGTGACCACCTCAACCAGGTGCGAACCTTTTGAGTTTACCGCAATTTTATTTTTATGCGGCATAAAGTGAATGAGGGACTGAACCAAGTCGTAAACAGCCATATCTGAAGACTGATAAAGACGAGCCTCATAGCCGTCTCGGCTGAGGCGATCGCAGGCTTTCAGGTATTTATCGACTATGCCAAATTGGTTCATTTCCTTATTTCATCTGAATTTGTTTCGTTTTAAAAGATGAAATATCTGTTACGGACCTTTGTCGCAAATGCCCAAATTATCTGGGGATTTTCGCTATTCTTCATTACAATAATTGTACAAACACACGAGGTTATCATGAAAAACACATTAAAATCGTTCGCTCTATTTATACTTTTAACTCCGCTGACATCTCATGCCTTGATCGAAGCGCGATTAACTTACGGTGGTTTAGGCGCAAAAGATTTTGCCGCTAATGCGTGCGGAGCGCTTTGCACCTCGGGAAATATTCCAGCAGTTGTGCCACTTACCGGCACCGGAGCAGACGTTATTTTATCCCTTCCACTTATTCCCTTCGGATTTGGAGTTCGTTACGAGAAATTGGGGTTTAGTGCTAGTTCCTCTAATGCGCAACTCTCGGCCAGTATCGAACGAATTGCTGCCATTTTAAATTACCGTATCATCAATACGATTTTGCACATTGGACCCATAGCTACCGTCGGCATTTCTACCAAAACCCAAGCAAAAATTGTCGAGAATGGCATAACGCGCGCAAATTATGATGCGAACTCTGCAGAAAGCTTTTCGTTAGGACTGGAAGCCGGACTTAAACCACTGATTGTTATTCCTATTTCGGTCGGCGCGGAAGCCGGTTATCAGTATTTAAAAATAAAAAATGCGACTAATTCTGTGGATTCATCTACAAGAGATCTCGACCTTAGTGGTGGATACTTGAAACTCTTTTTAGGTCTCGATTTTTAGATCTTAAAATAGGTCTAATTCTGGTCGGGTTTATTTTAGACCCGGCTTCATATTGCCGATCCACAATTGATGCAAAAACTACTTCAGATTCTTTTACTGACAACCGGAATGCACCTTTCATTAAACGCATTGGCCGAAATCATTACGGTTCCCCGTGCGGCCAATGTCAGATCTTCACCAAATTTTTTTGGAACGGAAAATGTTTTGGATCAACTTCCCGTTGGGGCGAAAGTTGAAGTTAAATCTCGGGCCACATTAAGTTCAGGTGCCAACGCTTTACAGATCGAAATCCTGTCTCCAGAAAATAAAAAAAATCTGAATGCCAAAGCGCCCATTTATCTTTGGGAATCAAAAATTGAAATACAAAATAATCTTTTTAAAACCGAAGCTGGGGTGCCTTGCACTGATGGAACTTGTTCAGGAAACGCAGCGACGGTTGCGCCCTCGCAGATCCAAGACATTAAAAATATTGTAAATAAAACGGCAGAACAACAAAGCGAAAAATGGCCCCTAGCTGAAGGAACTTTAGCTGACGCCGTTAATGCTTACTCCGGCAGTCAGCAAGTGTCGAATACGTTTGAATGGGCCAAATCGCACAAACCTTGGATCGCTGGTAATTGCTATCGCCACGTCAAGGAGGCCTTAGCTAATCAAAGTAAGCGTGGCAACGGGCCCGGCCAAAATCTAATTTCGAAATGGTTTTCGAGCTCCAAAGCAAAATTTGGCGTAGAAGATCTCAAACAAAAAGGATTTGTCAATTTACTCGAAAATGAGAGTTTCAAAGATATGAATTCAAGAACGGCTCCTCATGGCTCGGTGCTTATTTATAAACACATTAATAGCAAAGGTCTTGAGGACAACAAGGCGGGACATGCAGAAATTAAATTTGATGACATAGTCAACGGCAAAAAAGTTTCTCAATTTTTCTATGGACCGCTTCGTGACTACCCCGTGAACAACCGCAACGGAAGTCGATATATCTTAATCGGAGTTATGATTAAATCACCGATAGAAGAAAGTCCGGTGAAAAAATAATGAAATCTACTTTGTTAATTTGTTTAGCGTTTTTTAGTATCCACACCTTTGCTTCAACAAGTAAAGAAATTTCGAGCATGATTGTTTCAATGTCTAATTTTTCGGAAAAAGAAAAACTCCGCGAAACGGATTTACCTGAGCTGACTCAGCAATTAAAAAATATTCTTATTTTAGAAAAACTTGATCAGTCCCATGAAGGACCCTTCGAATTGACTTCTTCCTATCCTCAGAACAAGGCGCTTTATCAAAAAGCTCTCAAAAGTTTTAAAAAAGACGAGCAAAAAACTTTACAAAAAATTCTTAAAATTGTGGAAGATCTTGCTCGAGACGGCAACGGCTAGCATCTGTTAGCCAGATACGTCGCTAGCGCCCTCATTTTATCTTAAAATCACCAGTTTCTTTTTCAGATGGCAGAGCCTTTGCACTTTCCTTTGTGAACCCCACCAAAGGAAGTCTCAAAATGAAACGAACTATAATTTTTCTTATTTTTTTAACGACGACCACTCACTCGTTTGCGGAAAATTTCGTATTTAATCCTAAGTGTATTCTGCCGCTGCGACATACTGAAAGCGCGTTGCAAGCGCGCCTGCAGGCTATACGCCGGGCAGAAAAAGAAATTGTGATGACTTATTTTGAAATCGGAGACGGAATCAAAACTCAATTGGTGCTTAATGAATTGATCCTCGCTCGCCGTCGTGGGGTCGATGTGAAAATTATTACAGACTGGGTCGTTTCAAAAATATCTCCTCATTACTTACAGTTATTTGATGAAAATGGAATCCAAATCAAATTTTATAACCATCCGAACTTAAAAAATATCTTCCACTTGACGCAAAGAAATCACCAAAAATACATCGTCGTCGATCGAGATATTTTACTCATTGGTGGTCGAAACCTTGATGACCGTTATTTTGAAAACGACAAAAATGTAAAAGGCACATTTTACGACTTCGACCTGGTCTTAAAAGGCACCGTGGCAACTGAAGCTGCGGATTACTTCTTTAATTTTTGGAACAAGGGATACCGGTTGAGTCAAAAAAAGGTGAACATGGAAAATATCGATTCAATTGATCAAGAACTTAAGTTGCAAAAAAGAACTGAGCTTAATCCGAAGATTGATTTTACTTTGTTAGACTGTGACAAATCCGAGTTCAATGCAAATCTACCGAACAAAGAAGACGAAATGCATTCTGATATAGAAAATCTTTATGTTCAGCTTATCGACCAGGCTCAGGAAGAAATCGTAATTGAAAATGCTTACGTAACATTAAATAATCGCATTCATCAGGCTCTCGCACGTGCCGCGGTAAGAATAAATCCCTTTACCGGACGAAGAGTTAGCATTGATATTATTTCTAATTCATTAATTTCGAATGACATCCCTATCGTTTACGCCAGTTTTTCAAGAAATAGAAAAAAACTGTTTAAATTAGGAGTTCATTTTTATGAATTTCCATTTCAACAAACTCTTCATAGTAAAATGGCGATATTTGATAAAAAAACAGCTATTGTAGGAAGCTTCAATCTGGATCGTCGAGCCTCAAACTTTAATATGGAAGATATTGTGACCATAAAAGATCCAGAGGCTGCCTCAAATATTCTGACTTACTTGGAAGAAACAAAAAAAGACTCGGTCTTTATTAAATCAAATCGAGTTTCAGCTTATTTTAAAATTCCGATTAAATTGAAGCTCAAAAATTTCTTTAACAAATTAATTTTACTACGTTTTTTAGATCGGCAACTTTAAATGCCTGACTTCGAACGCTCTTTGTCATCGACAACAGATTGAACGCCGCCCTTGAGACTCGCTCGGTAAGCCAGATGTTTGATGTCGTAGTTGAATTCTGCTCCGTTTAATCCTGGAGTTTGCCATTCAGGACCTAACCGGATGGCGTCGACCGGACAGGCTTCTTCGCAATAACCACAGAAAACACATCTTAGCATGTCGATCTCATAGCTGATCGGGTATTTTTCAACTTCCGCGCTGGGGTGTTCACTGGCCGTTATGGTGATACAATCAGCGGGACAATTTGTGGCGCATAACATACACGCGGTACAACGAATTGCTCCATCTTTTTTGACGGTTAAAATATGATTTCCTTTAAAACGATTTGAATAATCATATTTCTGTTCAGGGTAATTTAACGTGATCATATCTTTTTTATTAAATAAGTTCTTTAATAAATGTTTCATCGTAATAGCTAACCCTGTGGCGATTCCTAATAAATACCACTGTTTATCAGCTGGTTTTTGCACGACGGTTTTGTAATTAACTGACATAAATATTCCTAACCTTTATTAAAAAAGAATTCGTTCTTTTTACGGAGCTCGAGGCGAACTTGATCCGGTCTTAAATTTTCAGCGATAAAAAGATTCTCAGTAGGCACAAACTGAAGTTTAATTTCTTGTCCTGCCAGCAACTGCGCCACTTCATTCACATTCAAAGCATCGCTCACGATGGTCGTGACCTTTTTAAAAGCCTGAACTTTTCCTGCATGATTGGTGAAGCTTCCGCTTTTTTCAATGAATGTTTTTAATGGAATTAATGTGACCGACTGAATATTTTGCGAGGCTTTCAAAGCGGCGACCTGAGCTGATGTAAAGTACATCAGATTCGACGCTTTTGTGAATAAATTCACCTGCGTTTCGATATCTTTATAAACTGCAATATTTTCCGGACCAATCACGACCAGATTTTTAATCTGCTTTGAATTTAATTTGGCTTCTAAGTCAGTCCAAGTTGAGCTGATGCCGTGCTTTTTAAAAGCCGCAAGTAATCCATTTGTATTTGGATTTTTGTCAGCGCGAATGAGCAAACCATCAAAATTATTCTTTTCAGTTTCTGGGCTTTTCCAGTGATAAATATTTTTAGTTTTTAACGTGTTTGTAAAAGTATTTAAGATGGATTCGTACTCTTCATTGGTTAGCTGCCCCGTGAGCACTAAACCGATTTCTTCAGGTTGAGCTGATGCTAAGAGTTTTGAAAACGACTTTGTTACGGCACCAGCCGCTCCCGTCACATTCCAGGCTCCATTTTTATATTCTTGTGATTTTTCTAAGCGCGCCTCTTTATTCACAAATTTATAAGTATTTCGACCATCATCACACATCCAATGCCCGTTCACTTCAGCATTGAACCTTGGTTTAACTCGAAATAAACCTTCTTTATTAAAATAGACTTTCACGTTACAACCGGTCGAGCAACCGTTACAAATCGTATCTGAATCTTTTAAATACCAAGCTCGCTGTTTGAATCGGAAATCTTTTGAAGTTAAAGCTCCGACCGGACAGATGTCGACCGTGTTCAAGGAATAGCGGTTATCTAATTTTTTCCCATCGTGCGTTCCAATTTCCGCATGATCACCACGATTGAAAATACCTAACTCATTGGTTTTTGAAACTTCATCGGTAAAACGAACACAGCGCGAACAAAGGATACAACGTTCAGAATCCAGAACGATGGTTGGACCCAGGTCGACCACTTTGCGCTTTTTTTGCTTCGGTTCGGCCATTTCTGAAGTGTATTGTCCGAACTCCATGTACTGATCCTGCAACCCGCATTCGCCGGCCTGGTCGCAAATCGGACAGTCCAAAGGATGATTGATTAAATGAAAATCTAATCCCCACTTAACGGCCTCTTGAACTTTGGAAGAGGTGTTATTTATATTCATGCCTTCGGTAACCACCGTATTGCACGCAATTTGTAAACGCGGATTTCCTTCGATTTCCACCATACAAAGACGGCAAACGCCGGCGATACTTAATCCCGGATGCCAACAGTAATGAGCTATTTTTTGATGATTATCGAACATCGCCTGGATGATGCTGGTTCCTTCTTTGACTTCAAGCTCGACGCCGTTAATTGTACACTTAAGCATGCGCGTGTCCTTTATCAGCAATGTAATTCGGAGTTTTGTAAGCCGTTCCTTTTACTTTTGATTTTCCGTGCTGAACAAAATACTCAAATTCATCCCGGAATTTCGTAACGAAACTGAGAACCGGTAAAGCCGCCGCATCAGATAAAGCACAAATCGTTTTACCTTTCATGTTGTCAGCGACTTTAATTAATAAATCGATGTCTTCCATACGGCCATTTCCAGATAATATAGAATGAACGATTTTTTCTAGCCATCCGGTTCCTTCACGGCACGGCGTGCACTGACCGCAAGATTCGTGGCGATAAAAATGTGTCAAGTTGGCCAGGCATTCAACCATGCACTTGGAATCATCAATTACAATAATGGCGCCTGATCCTAACATCGTTCCCATCTGGGCTAAACATTCGTAATCAAGAGTCGCTCTTTCAACTTCTTCTGCGGTCATAACCGGAGCCGAAGATCCGCCGGGAATTACGGCTTTTAATTTTTTACCGTTTTTGATTCCGCCACCTAAAATATTAATCATATCTTTCAGAGGATAAGCCAAGGGCACTTCGTAGTTACCCGGTTTATTCACGTTTCCACTCAAGGAAAATAGTTTAGTTCCCGCTGATTTTTCTGTTCCATACTTTCGGTAGCCCTGAGCTCCGTCACGAAGGATGTATTTTACGGCCGCTAAAGTTTCTACGTTATTCACAATTGTAGGTTTTTTTAAAAATCCTTGAACGGCCGGAAATGGCGGTTTTAATTTAGGCTGACCTTTTAATCCCTCTAACGATGAAATCATTCCGGTTTCTTCTCCGCAGATGTATGCACCTGCTCCGCGGTACACATCCATATCGTGATCAAAACCCGAACCTAAAATATTTTTTCCAAGTAATCCTGCTTTGTAAGCTTCTTGGATGGCAGTCAATAAAGTGGTAATAGATTCTTCGTACTCGCCACGAACGTAGATGTAAGATTTTTTTGACCCAATGGCGAAAGCCGAGATAATCATGCCTTCAATCAATTGATGAGGCGCCTTCTCCATCATCATTCGATCTTTAAATGTTCCGGGCTCACCTTCGTCGGCGTTACACAACAAATATCGAGGTTCATTATTTTTCGGTAAAAATCCCCATTTCATTCCGGTCGAAAAACCGGCGCCACCGCGGCCGCGAAGACCCGAAGCTTTTACTTCGTCGATGATGGCTTGAGGTTGCATTAGAAGAGCTTTGGTTAATTGAATATAGCCACCGTTTTTTCGATAGCCATCTAAATTTTTAAATTCAGGTAAGTGGTAAAATTCTGTTAAATATTTTGTTTCCATCATCAACCTACTTTATTTCATTGCTCTGACGATATTCATCGCAGACTCTGGGGTTAAATTTTCATAATACTTATCAGAATCAAGACTGGTCACTTGCATCATGGGCGCCGTTCCGCATGAACCTAAACATTCCGCTTCCGTCACTGTAAATTTTCCGTCACGAGTCACTTCACCTAATTTCACATTTAACTCTTTACAAAGATGTTCCGTGAGCTCCTGGGCCCCCACCAACATACAAGATAACGTCCGGCAAATCTGGATATGGTGTTTTCCGACTTTTTCTTTATTGTACATGGTGTAAAAAGTGAAAACTTCGTTGATCTGTGATTCTGGAATTTCCATTAATACAGACAAAGCTTTAATCACGTCAGGACTGATGTAGCCTTGATTTTCTTTTTGACCGATATATAACGCTGGCAAAACCGCCGACTGTTTTGATTCGTAACGTTTTAATTCGTTTAAAACTTGTTGTTTTGCTTCGCTTGAAAGTTGAAACATATTTATCCTTAATCTTTCATTTAATTAACGATCCAATTCACCAGCAATAACGTTCATGCTGGCTACGGTAGCTATGGCATCGGCCAAGAAAGCCCCTTTGACCACTTCTGGGAATGATTGATAAATGGCAAAACAAGGCGGACGAACTTTGAGTCGGTAGGGATTACCCGTGCCATCACTGACCAAATAAAATCCTAATTCACCGTTGGCCGCTTCCGTGGCGTCGTAAACTTCACCCACCGGCGGACGTAAACCTTTGATCACCAACATGAAGTGATTCATCAATCCTTCGATGTTTCCGTAAACATCTTTCTTTTCAGGTAGAACAATATTTTTATCGCGAATTGTGTAATCGCCATCGGGCATATTTTTACATTGCTGACGAATAATCTTTATGCTTTGCCGCATTTCTTCAATCCGAACCAAGTAACGATCGTAAATATCTCCGGCCGATCCCACGGGAATATCGAAATTGAATTGATCATAACCATAATAAGGATTCGATTTTCTGAGATCGTGTTTAACGCCGGAGGCCCGCAGTAATGGACCGGTATAGCCCCAAGCTATGGCATTTTCCGCGCTGACGGGGCATACGCCTTGCGTTCGCTTAATAAAAATTTTGTTGTCGATCAGTAATCGAGAAATTTCATCAATGCCGTCGCTCATCTCATGAGTGAATGCAACCACATCGTCAAACCAACCAACCGGAGCATCTTGAGCCATCCCACCGACACGGGTCATGGAAACGGTCAGCCGAGCTCCGCAAAGTTTTTCAAATAAATTATAAACTTTTTCACGGTACGTAAATAAATGGAAGAAACCCGTCAAGGCCCCTAAATCCAATCCACCCGTTCCGACCGAAATAATATGATCGATGATCCGAGAAAGTTCACACAAAACAACGCGCATTGCTTGCGCGCGCGGAGGAATTGTTACATCTAATAATCTTTCGACCGTTTTGCAGTAACCGACGTTATTCATCGGAGCCGAACAGTAATTCAATCGATCAGTGTAAGGTATCACCTGATTGTAAGGATGGGTCTCGGCCATTTTTTCGAAACAACGATGAAGATACCCGATCTCACAATTGGCGCGAATAATTGTTTCACCGTCCAATTCCGCCATAACCCGAAGAGTTCCGTGCATCGCCGGATGAGACGGACCAATATTGATTGGAACAAAACGGCTGTCTAACTGATCGCCGGCTTGTTCCGCTGAATTGTTAAAATGAATCGGTTCAACTGAACTGCAATGTTGTTGTTGATCGGCTTCATAATCTTTTCTTAATGGATGTCCTACAAATTGGTGATGCGTGAGAAGTCGACGTAAATTGGGATGGCCTTCGAAATGAACTCCAAACATATCGTAAGCCTCACGTTCAAACCAATCTGCGCCTTTCCAAATTTTGATCACAGATTCGACCGGCTCTCCGTCGGATAATTGCGTTTTAACTCTGATGCGAGAAGCTTCATTCATATTAAACAAATGATAAACCACATCGAAGCGCTTAGCTCGGTCGGGATAATCGACAGCGCAAATATCCATGAGGAACGTAAATCCAGCGTACTCTTTCAAATAACGAAGCAAAGCCGGGATCAAGTTCTTCGGCGCTTCCAACACGGTGTCTCCAACCGGTGAGACAACTAACGACATTTTCTCATCGCCAAAATTTGCTTTAAGATCTCGTTTTAGATTTTCAATTTGATTCATAATACTCTCTTAATTATCTTTGTTGCGTAACCGTTCGAGTCGACGTCAATGAGGACGGCACAGTTTTTTCATTAATTTCAAAAGGAGATTGCCAGTTTTCTTTCCACGGACGAGGAGATCTATCTTTGATCATTTTTTGTAAGGTCATTACGCCGTCTAAAACCGCTTCTGGTGTAGGAGGACAACCCGGGACGTAGACATCGACCGGAATAACTTTATCACAACCTTGCAACACATGATAGGCGCGGTAAAAACCACCGGAGCTGGCGCAAGCTCCCATTGAAATAACGTATTTAGGTTCTAACATTTGTTGATAAATTCGAACCAAGATCGGCGCCATTTTTTCAGTGATGGTGCCGGCAACTAATAAGAGATCCGCTTGACGAGGAGAAAAACGAACAACTTCGGCGCCGAAGCGAGCTAAGTCATATTTTGGTCCCATCACCGACATCAATTCAATTCCGCAGCAAGCTGTTCCGTACGGAAGTGGCCACAAAGAATTTCTTTGCCCCCACGCAGCGATCGCATCTAATTGTGTTGAGAAGACTATTGATTTAGCCATTTCGTCTTCAGCTTGAATCATAGGACTTGGGGTTGAATGAATTCCGTTATCCGACATAAGTACCTCACTAAAAAACTTTTAAAGTTCCTTTTGATTTTCATTATATTTTCAATACCTCATCATGACAAAATTCACGTGCCGTGACAATTCATCTTCTTAGCTAGATGAATTTGAAAAAAACGACGACGCAACGCTGTGAAACTGAATAATAGTGTTGTTTGATGTCCCGGAGAGTGACTAGACTTTCATCTAGCGTTTCATAAATGAAACAAAAAACAAAACCAGTTATCATTACAGGAGGGTGAAATGATAAAATTTTTAACAGTTACGTTTGCTTTAGTACTTGGACAAGCCGTTCAAGCTGAAAGCTTGCTAGTAAAACTAGCATCTCCGAGCTCAATTCAATCAACAGTTCAAATCATGAATGCAAAAGGCCTCAAAGCTCACGCGGTTTCTGACACTTGGATCGAAATTTCTGGTGACGTTAAATTGTCACAATTTAAAGGTTTCTTGGAAAGCGGAGCTGTTCTGCATGCTCAGCCAAATTTCAAAGTGAATACTT
Source organism: Pseudobdellovibrionaceae bacterium (assembly GCA_014378775.1). GTDB lineage: Bacteria > Bdellovibrionota > Bdellovibrionia > Bdellovibrionales > Bdellovibrionaceae > Pseudobdellovibrio. The sequence goes on along the minus strand of JACMMZ010000130.1, from coordinate 6,466 downwards.
ATACAAATCCGGCTTTAGCCAATTTGAGAAAAAATCCAAAGATGTTAGCTAAGATTGCGGCTTTTGTGAAAGCGAACCCAGCAGCAGCACTCGCTCAAGTTGATAATCCAGAAATTCCGAATGTTCCAACAGCTACTCCAGGAGCAGATCCACTTTTCTCAAAACAATGGGGAATGAACGATATTAGTTTGTTAAACGCTTTGCAATTAGCTCCCGTAACAAAAGACATTATTGTCGCTGTTATCGATACCGGAGTTGACTACACTCATGAAGATCTCGCGGGAAATATGTGGCACAACCCAAGAGAAATTCCGAACAATGGGATTGATGACGACCGCAATGGTTATGTTGATGACATCGTCGGATGGGATTTCTTAGGTAAAGACAACAAGCCTTACGATATGGCCGGAAGTCTTTTAGATATCGTACTAAAGGGTGCAAATCCAGGTCACGGTACACACTGCGCGGGTAACGTTGCAGCCGTTGGAAATAACTCCGTAGGTATTTCCGGAGTAGCTCCGCATGCAAAGATCATGGCTTTACGATTCATTGGTAACGAAGGCGGAACAACCGCTGATGCCATTTTAGCAATTCGTTACGCAGTCGATAACGGCGCGAAAGTTCTTTCAAACTCTTGGGGCTCGGAAGGCGAAGATCCGGCTGATGGAGCAACAAACTTAGCACTGAAAGAAGCGATCAAATACGCCCAAGATCACGATGTATTATTTATCGCGGCGGCTGGTAACGGTCATCAAGGTAAAGGCTACGACAATGATTCAGATGCGAAACCTGGAGTTCCTGCGAGTTACGATAATGATAATATCATTTCTGTGGCGGCGATTGATAGCTCAGACAATTTAGGTTCGTTTTCTAACTGGGGTGCTCATACCGTTGATATAGCGGCTCCGGGAGTGAAAATTTTCTCGACGGTTGTTCAGTCGTCGAAGTACTCCGATTCTATCGGCTTTGGTACTTTCACGATTGCAAACTGGGATGGAACGTCGATGGCGACTCCACACGTAGCTGGTGCAGCGGCACTTTATTGGTCAGCTCACCCAACTAAAAATTGGGCCGAAGTTAAAGCGGCTATTTTAGGATCTGCTAAGCCGATCTCTTCAGTTCAAGGAAAAGTGACTTCAAACGGCAAATTAAACGTTGAAGCGCTCATGAAATTTTAAGTCGAAAGACTCATAAGATTATTTTCAAGTAAAAAAAAGAGACTTTGGGAAACCACAGTCTCTTTTTTTATAATCAAAATATTTTTAAGATGCACTTAAAGGAGTGTATCTGACGTCGACGTTCTCATCCGCAGCGGGAATGCTGCTGCCATGAAATTTAAGAAAATATTTTTTATAGCCCGTCAGCGATTCGTTTTCCAAAGTCCAACCATTCACGACATCTTCTAAAATCGTTCGACCACCAACAGTCACCCCGATCGTTGCTTTATTCGGTGTATCTCGAAAGCGGTAAGCCGTAATTTGATCGATGATACGCGCTTTGATGTTGGAAACGGTTCCGGACAAGTCGGCGTTACAAATCGAAGATTTAACACCATTAGAAGCGGTTACGAGACTGATGAACTGCGTTCCGATACTGACAGTACCACCTAGAATATCACAGCCTTGATTGGTTAGGATTCCAATATAATTAGCTAACCAAGCTTTTCCGCCGGTATCAAAATCAGGCTTACGCGAATTAAGGTAATTTATAAAATCATTTGAATTCGGATTTCCAAATTCACTGCTTTGATCTCTCTCGTCGCTGATAAAAACAATCGAAAGTAAAGCGTCACTGCGGATGAAGTCTGAACCGATACCCGATAAATACGAAGCAGAAGTCACCAAGTGCATGGCATCGAGACTGCGTTCGAGGTCCGAACCTGATTCGCCCACGATAATTCGATCCGTCAAAAGATGGATATTACTGGCTGTTAAATAAACCGGTGAACCCACCAATTTTCGAGTGAGGGGGTACATCGATGAATCGCTCGACATGGTCGAAGTCGTCACCGCTACGCGGTAATCCATTTTAAGCGAATTCAAAGTCGAAATCATCGTTTGCATCTGGGCGGCTAGACGCTGTTGGTACTGCAACATGGATTTTGAATTATCGACGACAAATAAAATATCGACTTTATTATTGTAAAATACTTTTCCAGAAAAGGTATCTTGCTGACTGGATAAGCCAAAGCTCGTCGCGCGATCGGCACAACCACTTAAGCTGACAACGATCGCTACCGAACACAAAACGGCGATTAAACTGAGAACGATTCTTTTCAACATGACTGCACTCCTCAAGCGACTTTTTTGAATTCTTCGGCATACTTAGCAATGAAACTTTTTGCTACACCAGATATATTAATAAATTGAACACCAAATAAAGTTCCACGTTGGCTGACAACTTTACTGATGACATTAAATTGGGGAAGCCCTTCGCCGGGACTAAAATGTAAATACAATTGTTGACCCAAAGGAAAAACGACGCGGTCTAAATTAAACGAAGCCCCGCCTTCTCCGATTTCTACACTCAGTGAATTGTAGACTTTTTTATCATCGTGAATGATGATGCGGTTGGAAAGTTTTGCCCGCACATATTTTCGTCTAAAAAATATCTTATTCAATTCTTGCTCAAATGGAACGCCGGCCAACGTGTGCACTTCGCGAATGCGTTCCGTGGAAAATTCTTCGATATCCGAAATATTTTTCCAGTTCTCTAAGCCCTCTTTCCAAACAAAATCATATTCAAATAAAGTTTTCCCTTGAAGCATTTGAATCAATTCTATTTTAGAGAACGGGCCGTAATTGGTATTTTCTTTTAAAACGAACCACTGTCTTTTTTGCAATTCACCCTTGACCAAACAGACAGGAGCGATCGGCTGTTTGAGTGGATCGGGAAAACTGAGATTAAACTCATGCGTGAACAACGCATGCTCCATAATGTGAACCCAGTCGTAAGCTTTCTCATCGAATAAATAATCATTCCAGTTGAGCTTGTTGTATTTCAACATGTCAGTAATTTGGTCTTTGGTGTAGGGACCCTGCTGAGCCCCTTGATGTGTAACGTAAAAAAAACTCATATAATCTAATCCCATCCTGATTAAAGCGGCATACACCATTAAGTTAACCTATCCAGACTTTGATCGGATCGTGGAACACGAATCTTTAATTCGAGTAAAATTGTCTATATTTTTGACGCGAAATTTTAGTACGGCGTAAAGGCCATGTACTGCGGGGACACAATGCTGGCCCAGAAATAAAGCTCATTTTTAAAAGTGACCAGCGATATGCGAGAAGCTCCAGGCTCTGAAATATAAATATTTCCTACGGAATCAACTGCGATACTAGTCGCCCCGCTCAGGGTATCAGCGACGATCTTTACCCCAGTTGGTTCAGATTGATGAAAACGATAAACCTTGGCGTTGGTGGCCGTGCCCTCGACAACGTAGACGCGCCCGTTCCCGTCAGTTGATATCATTACAGGCTCTTGTACAGTGTAACTGGGAGAAGATTCAAGCCCACCCCACAAAACTTTGGCTATATCAAAAAGTCCCACTAACATGATATCGTTGACGCCAAAAGCGATCGCGGTCGGACGTGCCGTGTACGAGTTTACAACTTTACGATCTTTAACTCTTATGATATTTTTGGCGCCTTCTTGATTAACATAGACATCTCCGAAGGAATCCACCGCCACCACACTCGGCGTTTGCAATGAATCTGCGACCACTTCAGGAATTTTTTTTTCTAAATTAAATTTAAGAACTCGGCTGGTACCAAATTCGACAACGTATAAATTTTGATATTTGTCAATAGCGATACCTCGAGGATCATTTAAGCCGGTAACGAAAACTTGTTTGGTGGCGTCACTATTAAATTTCCAAATGGTGCCGTCACCAGACGAAACATACATAGGAAAATCGTAAAGCGGCGCTTGTCCAACGCGCAATAAATCTGACGGGTGCTTACCTCCGCAGGAGGTCACCAAAATTACAAAGTAGATTGAAACAAAAAATGAAAAATGCTTCATCAAAAAGACCAGCCAAATCCTAATACGGGGTAACCGTCGGATTGTTTTATGGGCTCAGATATTTCGATGCCGTCTTGTTTTGTAAACGTTTGGGTTTTAAATTTGTAGCTCGCGTGAAAAAAGAATCCTTTTCCGCTGTTATTTGAAAATGGAAACCGAGCCCCGACTCCGTAGACAAATCCAGTTCCTGTTTCTTCCGCTATGGCTCGATCTGTATAAGCCCGCTTGGCCGCAATTAAATATCCTAACTCAAGATAAAACTTTGATAAATAAGCTTCAAATTTAATTCCGTAGGCTGAATCTTTTTCATTGGATCCATGTAGATCGTAATCGAACATGGCTCCGTAACCAAAATGTTGGTACGCCCAAATAAACTCAGATCTTGAAAGCATAGAAGAACCAGACGGTCCGACGCCGCCTTGGGTAGTCGAACTACTTAACAGCATGATTCCGGTTGACAATATTTTCTTTGAACCGGACGAGGAACTTTTTTGTGCTGAAGCACTTAACACACCTAACGTTATCAGTAAAAAATATAAAACCTGTTTCATCATTACCTCAAAGTTCGGAAACTTTTTGTTGGTGAAGTTGTTTGATTGGAACAAGCATCAGTACTACGAACATTGTATTGGTAAAATTTGTACGGTTGTAGTCCTGATATTTTAACCGAGTGAAACGTGACTGGTGTCACAACGTCGCTGGTGACTGTGCTTGGAGTCGATACGCCGTAACCTACTCGCGAACTTGATCCTTCATTGGTCAACCATTGGATACTCGCTGACGTCGACGTGATGCTCGTCACTTGAATCGACGAAACTATTGGCGCGCTGAAATCAGTCAGACAATCAGTGGGAACAACAGACCCCCCGTTTAAAGATGAACCTGGATTATCAGGCACCGCACATATCTGCGTAGAGTAATTTCCATTTAGCACAAGACTTGGACCATTGACTGGTGCTCCAAATGCTCGCGCGCTGGAATTATTCTGACCATAGATATTTGCCACGGGTCCGGCGAAGGCAATATTTAACTTACCTTGAAGAAGTAGTTCTTTTACTTTGGTTGCTCCAAGAAGAGAAACTAGATCTAGAGTAACGGTGTACTGCAAATTATCAGCTGGTATAGCAGTAATAAAAGAATTCCAATAACTGCGAGCAGCCGGATCGGACGACCACGATTCGACAGCAGCCGTGGCCAGTGTGCGATCGAATACATCTTGATCAATACCAATGCCATTGATGACCATAGCTGCCGAGCCAGAATTGGTTCGTTTCATGTTCATAGTGATTCGAGCAAAACTCGTATTGAGGTTTGCGTAAGAGTTCAATTTCGGAAGCTTGACGTCATAGAAAAATTCAACTGAACGAAATGTTGAGTACGGCGTTGACCACGAATTAAAGGGCGACAAAACGGTTCCCGTGAAAGCTGAGTTCGAAATTGAATTCCCGTCAGCATGGATGTATTCATTTGAAATTTTATACACGGGACTTTCTAAACAGGTTAATGGAGTTTTCGAAATAGTGAAACCTTCGGTGATAAGTAACGGTCTCGAGGCGGTCGCTGTATCGGTTTGAATGACCGCATCATCTCCACTAACAACTCGAAGAATACCATCGCTTAGCATATTTGTTATTGTTAAAGGCGTGGTATTAATAAGGTCATTCAAATTGAGATCGAACGTATTAACCGTGTTAATCTTGTAATGATCCAGTGCCCATTGCATGTAATAAATATTAGCCGGGCCATTGGGAAGTGTCGCTCCAGAGCATCCTGCGCACGAGTAATGTCGGTACAAAATCTGCGGGCTGTTGGCCGAGACAAAACTCGCTGGTGGACGACCGGTGAACACGCCATCGACGAAAATTCCTTCCGTATCGGAACTATCTCGAGAAGTAGCAATCAGCAATCGCGCTTCGCCTAAGATGTAATTGTTCGGCGGATAAGTGAAAGTGTATTTAAAGGGCCACTGGGAATCGGTTGCATTCACACCTAAATTTCTTCGCGGACCTGTAAACGGAAGATCCGTAACAGACCATTCAGGAATTTCATTTGTGGCTTCAATAATATTTGTGACAGTGTAAATTTGACCTTGATCGGAACCGTCCGTTCGCGTTCCACCATCATTTAACGAAGGGTCTCCTAAAAATGTTCCCGTCGACAAAACTTCAGCCTTCCCATCGCAACCCGAAAGATAAAGTGCGAAGATGAAAAATGAAAGTCGACCAAATATTTTTATAAAGTGAGTCTTCATAATAAACTTATCGGCTCGTTTTTACCTAAAATTGACGATATTATTTACCATGTCTCAATTTAATACTATCTAGACCTGCCAATATATTTCCGATCAAATAGAGTGATCCTGTCACGACCACCAGATCCGATATATTTGTATCAAGTGCGTCTAGTAAATGTATAGCTTGGGGATTCATCAAAATTGCCT
>JACMMZ010000129.1 GCA_014378775.1 Pseudobdellovibrionaceae bacterium | reverse complement strand
TTTCGCATTTCCAACCTACTTTTTTATATTATCCATGTTCATTTTAATTATTGTGGGCTTCGTCAAAGGGCCTTCGGACGTCACCATTCATCCTCACGAAGTGCTGCTTAATAATTTACCCGAACTGGGCCTGATTATGATTTTACGCGCATTCTCTTCCGGCTGTACCGCACTGACCGGAATCGAAGCCATTTCAAATGGAATTCCCTTATTTCAACATCCCCAAAGTAAAAATGCTAGCCGCACACTGCTTATAATGGTTCTGATTTTAGGAGCCATGTTTGCGGGGATTACCTATTTAGTTAATTCACTTAGTATTGTGCATGTTCCAGACGTGACGCTGATTTCGGAACTCAGCCGCGCAATATTTGGAAATGGCGCCATGTTTTATGTCGTTCAAATTTCGGTTTTTCTAATTTTGTTTATGGCCGCCTCGACATCCTATGCGGATTTTCCGCGCCTAGCTTCTCTTTTAGCCAAGGACCGGTATGCGCCACGCCAGCTCGCCAGCGTGGGTGACCGGCTGGTCTTTTCTAACGGCATCATCGGACTTTCCGTGGGCGCCATCATTCTAGTTATTACTTTCGGCGGACGCACGCATGCGCTCATCCCACTTTACGCGGTCGGCGTATTTTTATCATTCACTTTATCCCAAGCAGGGATGGTCGTTCACCACTGGCGACTTCGCGAAAAAAATTGGATCCCGTCCATGGCCCTAAATGGGTTCGGATCATTGGTCACCGCGGTGGTGCTGATCATTATTGCCTCGTTTAAATTTACTCATGGAGCTTGGCTGATTTTAGTGGTTATTCCTATTATCGTTTACGCCTTCCACCGGATTCACGTGCATTACGTTATGTTCGCACGAGAACTTTCTCAGTCACACTACGACATTACCAGCTGCGAAAAAATGCATGATCACGTGGTGATTATTCCCATTTCAGGTTTGCACAAAGGGGTGATGAAATCGATCAGCTACGGCATGAGTATCAGTCAAGATCTTCGCGTTTGTTTTGTTAAAACGGATGAAGAAGCAGGTTTGCGATTACAAGCTCAGTGGGATGAAAAATTTCCTCATCTCAAATTGTATACGCTTGAATCACCTTACCGCTCGATCTCAGAGCCCATTATCGATTTTATTAATTTGGTCGCCAAAGAGCATCCGACAGAAATGACCACGGTGATTTTCCCCGAGTTTGTCACCGCAAAATGGTATCATCAACTTCTTCATAATCAGACGGCATGGACGATAAAATTGGCGCTTATTTACAAAAGAAATATTGTTGTATCGAGTGTGAAATATCACCTGACCAGTACATAACCCGCCTTCGGCAAGGTACGTGCTGGAGCGTCAAGCCAGTGTTGACGTTCATTGGTTTATGCTTTCTGATAAGCCTATCACGGAAGATCGAACAACAACACGGATGTCACAACACAAACGCTCTCACGAAGGAGAAACACCATGAACAAAGCGCAATTAATCGAAAAGATGGCTACCGAAACAAAAATGTCTAAAGCACAATGCGAAAACGTCGTAGACTGCTTCATCACTAACGTTAAAAAAACTGTTAAAAAAGGTGATGACGTTAAATTAGTTGGTTTTGGTACATTTACTAAAGCTAAGCGTAAAGCACGCGTTGGTCGCAATCCACAAACTGGTAAAGCGATTAAAATTCCTGCTGCATGGGCTCCAAAATTCCGCGCGGGCGCAGAATTCAAAGCATTAGTGAAGTAGTCACTAGTTATTTAAATAAATCTAAAAGGCTCACTTGAAAAAGTGAGCCTTTTTTCGTTTAATAGGGAATGAATAAAATGAAAAAAATTGGGGTTTATACAAGTGGTGGCGATGCGCCGGGAATGAATGCGGCAATTCGTGCGGTGGTTCGAATCGCCGTTTCTAATCAGATTGAAACAATCGGCATTCACCAAGGTTATGTTGGCATGATCGAAAATAAAATGTCTCCGTTGCAAATGCGAGACATGGCTAACATCATTCAGCGTGGCGGAACGATTTTAAAAACGGGTCGATCACAAGAATTTATGAAACCGGAATTTCGCGCACAAGCAGCTCAGAATTTAAAAAACGCACAGATTGATGGTTTGGTTTGTATCGGCGGAGACGGCTCTTTTAAAGGCGCTCAGGCCTTGTATGCGGAACACGGTATACCCGTGATCGGAATTCCCGGAACGATTGATAATGACATTTACGGAACTGATGACACCATTGGTTTTGATACCGCGCTCAACACAGCATTGGATGCTATTGATAAAATTCGCGATACAGCCGACAGTCATGACCGCATTTTCATTGTCGAAGTGATGGGACGTAATTCGGGATTTATCGCATCCCACGTAGGATTAGCTGGAGGAGCCGAAGAAATTCTAACTCCGGATAATGTAATCTCCGTAAGTAAAATCATCGAGCGATTAAAAGAATCTCGCGCCAAAGGTAAAACGAGCAGTATTCTGATAACAGCCGAAGGTCAAAAACCAGGCAGAGCCTACGATCTGGCCGATGCAATACGATCAAAATCTAATCTAGATGCCAAAGTTTGCATTTTAGGACATCAACAACGCGGAGGTAGTCCGACAGCACATGATCGTATTTTAGCCTCACAACTCGGAGCCGCCGCCGTGCAAGCTTTGATTCGTGGAAAAACTAATCTTATGATTGGGATCAAATCAAATAATGTGATCGAGATCGATCTTAATTTAGTCACGAAAAATTCAAAACCAAACGATAATAGCTTGATTAATTTGGCCAGAATGCTATCTGTTTAGTTTACATTTTACCGCGTCTGATTTATCAAACAAACAGGAGTTTTTACATGAAAAGATTTTTATCTTTAGCGTCGTCTTTGTTCGTGGCCGGATCATTATTTTTTTCCACCACCTCTTGTACTAAAAAAGCCAACGACAACGAAATCCTTTTAGGGTCTTACAGTTCAAACACCGGAGCCACCGGATCTTTCGGTATCTTGCAAAAACAGGGCATCGATATGGCTGTAGAAGAAATCAATGCTAAAGGCGGCATCAACGGTAAAAAAATTAATTTGATTAATTACGACAATAAATCAGAAAACGATGAAACACTGGCGGTGGTTAATCGTCTCGTCAGCCAAGACAATGTTTTAGCTATCATCGGCGAAACGACTTCGGGTAAATCAAAAATCGGAGCTCAGATAGCTCAGGCCAACAAAGTTGTGATGTTATCCCCTTCTGCAACTAATCCGGACGTGACAAAAGTTGGAACGTACATCTTCCGCGCTTGTTTCATTGATCCTTTTCAAGGAAAAGTCATGGCCAAGTTCATGACTGAAAATTTAAAATTTAAAAAAGCGGCTATTTTGCGAGACGTGAAAAGTGATTACTCAGTTGGTTTGTCAGATGTATTCGCCGGTGAAGTTAAAGGCATGGGCGGAGAAATTGTTGCCGACGTTTCTTACCAAGAAGGCGACATCGATTTTAAATCCCAATTAACGGCAATTAAAGCGAAAAAACCCGATGTGATTTTTGTCCCTGGTTATTACAACGAAGTAGCGCTTTTAGCGAAACAATTAAAAGAACTCGGCATGACGCAAATTCTTTTAGGCGGCGATGGATGGTCTTCGCCGAAATTATACGAAATTGCTAAAGAAGCGATGAACGGACATTATTTTTCAAATCACTACACGACGGAATCGACTGATCCTAAGACAGTGGAATTTGTAAAGAACTACAAAGCTAAGCACAAAGAAGATCCGGATGTTATGGCCGCATTAGGATACGATGCAGTTTACTTATTAGTGGAAGCCATCAAAAACACTAAAGAGCTCAACCGTGAAACGATCCGTGAAGAATTATCTAAAATAAAAGATTTCGCAGGAGTAACTGGGAAAATGTCGATGGATGAAAATCGCAACGCGGTCAAAAGTGCCGTTGTGGTTAAGACGGTAGGTCCAGAATATAAATTCATCACGAGTGTAGATCCGTAAACAATGCAAGAGTTTCTACAGCACACTCTTAACGGCCTGAGCACCGGAAGCATTTATGCCTTGGTCGCTTTGGGATACACGATGGTGTACGGTATTCTGCAAATGATTAACTTCGCCCATTCAGAAATTTACATGCTGGGCGCATTTGCTGTTTATTACGTGGCTCGTTTCTTCGGGCTCAATACTCCATCAACTCTTAATTTTATTATTGGACTGCTGTCGGCTATTGTCGCCTGTGGACTAGTGGGTTTTGCGGTTGAACGTTTTGCTTATAAGCCCCTTCGTAAAACAGATAAACTCAATGTTTTGATCACCGCCATTGGGGTTAGTATTTTATTTCAATTCGGCGGACAAATTATTTTTGGAGCCGATCCGAAAAGTTTTCCGGATTTGATTGAAAATACTGAGTTATTTAATTTTCTAGAAATTCCGTTCAACGTGGTGGACCTTCTAATTTACGGGGTTACTTTTGCTTCATTAATTGCTCTGACTTATTTAGTTAATTACACACAGCGCGGGCGCGCTATGCGAGCCGTCAGCACAAAACCTGATGCAGCAAAATTAATGGGGATCAATAATGATTCGATTATTTCTTTCACTTTCGTCGTTGGTTCCGTTTTGGCCGGTATCGGGGCTTTCTTAGTTGCGACGAAGTATCCTAAGATCGATCCTATGATGGGCGCACGTATCGGCATGGGGGCTTTCGTGGCCGCGGTGTTTGGTGGGATTGGAAATTTACCGGGCGCGGTTCTCGGCGGCTACTTACTAGGCCTTGGCGAATGTTACTTGATCGGTTACGGCGCTTCTACTTTCCGCGAAGCTTTATCATTTTTTATTCTTATTTTGATCCTATTAGTTAAACCAAATGGCCTGTTAGGAAAAACCGCGAAAGAAAAAATTTAATCTATGTCATTAAAATCAAAAATTATTTTTTTAGTTTGTTTTGTTGGACTGGGTATTGCGCTTAATTTTTTCCTGAATTCTTACATTCAAGCCTTGGCCATTAGCTTTATGATCAATTCGATCATGGCCATGAGTTTGAATTTCATCACGGGCGTCGCCAATCAGTTTTCATTAGGATCAGCCGGTTTCGTCGCCGTGGGCGCCTACACATCAGCTGTTCTGACTAAAGAAGTTTTCAACGATCAATGGTACTTCATTCCGTTGACCGCCTTGATCGGTGCCTGTGTGGCGGCTTTTGCTGGTTACCTCGTTTCATTGCCGTCTTTTAAGCTTAAAGGAGATTATCTAGCGATTGTCACTTTAGGTTTCGCGGAAATTGTGCGCGTGATTTTTTTAAACTGGAATCATGTGGGTGGTCCGCGCGGTTACAACGCCATAGTTAAATGGCCCAATTTCACCATGGCCTATTTGTTTACAGGTGCAGCCGTTCTGATTACTCTTTACGTCCTTTACTCACTCAAAATCTCATGGTTCGGTCGTAATCTTTGGGCTTTGAACGAAGACGAAATTGCCGCTGAAGTGATGGGGACGCCGATTGCTAAAAATAAAAGAACTGCTTTTTTGATCTCGAGTTTTTTTGGAGGTCTAGCTGGTGGCTTCTACGCGCACAACATGGGCTACATTAGCCCGGGATCGTTCGGGTTCTTGCTGTCTGTCCAAGTTCTCATTATTACCGTCTTGGGTGGATTAGGCTCAATCTCTGGTTCTATTATCGCTTCCATCATCCTGACAGTTCTTCCTGAACTTCTTCGCAGTCTTCCAACTAAAGTAGATGTTCGCATGATCGTCTTCCCTATTCTTTTAATCCTGATGATGATTGTTCGCCCAGAAGGACTATTCGGTAAAAAAGAAATTTGGACCTTTTTTAAAAAAGAGGGTGGCTCATGATTAAAAGCATTCTCTCTTTGAAAAATGTGAACTTAAGTTTCGGTGGAATCAAGGCTGTGCAAGACGTTTCCTTTGAAATTCATGAAAATGAATTGCTGGGGCTGATCGGTCCCAACGGAGCCGGTAAAACAACGGTATTTAATATTATCTCTGGTTTTTACAAGGCCGACACCGGATCCATTGATCTCGGTGATGTGTGTTTGTTGAAATTAGCTCCGGATCAAGTGAACAAAGTCGGAATTGCGCGGACCTTTCAAAATATTCGTTTATTCGGAAATTTATCGGTAGTGGAAAATGTTATTTTTGCCTTACAGCAAAAAATTGATCACAGCTGGTTTCACAGTTTATTTCGTACCAAAAAATATTTAGATATTGAAGCCACTTTGCGCACTCGGGCTTTATCGCTGTTGAAAATTTTCTCGTTGGATCAATTAGCTGATACCCCGTCAAAAAGTTTACCTTACGGGCTTCAGCGTAAGCTTGAAATCGTACGGGCTTTAGCTTCAGATCCTAAGCTTTTGATTTTAGATGAACCCGCAGCCGGCATGAATCACTCCGAAACCGAAGATCTTAAAAAACTGATTCAATTTATTAAGACAGAATTTAAATTAACTGTGCTTCTCATCGAACATGATATGAAGCTGGTTATGAATATCTGTGACCGGATCGTGGTTCTGAACCGCGGTGAAAAAATTGCCGAAGGAATACCCGCAGAAATTAAAGCTAATAAGCAAGTTATTGAAGCTTACTTGGGAAAAAGATCATGAAAAAGATTACTCCACAAAATATTCAAGTGAATAACCTTTCCGTGAATTACGGAAATATCAAAGCTATCAAAGATATTAGTTTTAATTTTCGCACTTCTGAAATAACGACTTTAATCGGCAGCAATGGGGCTGGAAAAACGACAACTTTAAAAGCTTTGATGGGATTACTTCCATCAGCTGGTACGGTATCCGTTAACGATACGCGCATCGAAAAATTAACCGTCGCCGGTCGAATTTCACGAGGAATTACTTTGTGCCCGGAAGGTCGCGGGATTTTTCCGAACTTAACCGTGCATGATAATTTGATGTTAGGTGCATATCTGAATAAAAATAGTGCTGAAATTAAACATCTTTTAGAAGAGCAATTAACCTTTTTTCCAAAGCTCGCCGAACGGATTAAACAAATCGCCGGAACTCTTTCTGGCGGCGAACAACAAATGCTAGCGATTTCGCGCGCGCTGATGAGCCAACCTGAATTTTTATTATTAGATGAACCTTCGTTAGGCTTAGCTCCGGTTATTATTGATCAAATTTTTTCAAAATTTGAAGATTTAAAAAAACAAGGCCTGGGATTACTCATTGTAGAACAAAACGCGATCCTGGCGTTAGAGATTTCAGACCGCGCCTACGTATTAGAAACGGGAACTTTGACTTTATCTGGTACCGGCGCCGAACTGTTACACGACCCGCGCGTGATCGACGCTTATTTAAGTTAAGCTTTTACTTAGTCCCGTAATTTTGAAATTTTATTTAAATCAACTCGGGTCAAATCCCCTTCGCGAATGAGCATGTCCTCAAAATGGCGGTCATAATGAATGTGGCTTGATAAATACATTTTAGCCGTGTGGATTGGTTGTGAAAAAGTTTGATCTGTTCCGGAAAAAGAAACCATGAACTCTCCGCGCATGGATTCAAGATCGGCGTGAGACAAATTAAATAAAGGGCTTTGTTCATTAATTTCGTGTGAAACAAGCCAGTTTAAGAAAAAGACCGCATTGAGGTTTCGATTTAATTTAAGGTCTTTTAAAATTCGAAGATTCGTGCCTTCGGGCGTTTTGTGATCGAGCATCATAGTGACGTTCACCTGCGCATTGATGATGGTATTGATACGCGAATTCGCCAATCGAAATATCAGACTTCGTTTTCCCATGTATTGCGAAATGAGAATTTGGTCACTGAATATGATTTTCGCTGAGGGTCGTGAAAAACGAATAAAAAATAATCCGGATGTCAGACCAATACTCAGCATCCCGACTAGGGCCTGTAGTGAAACCACAGTGTTCGTAAAAAAATTAATGGGAGTGATCCCCCCGTATCCAATCGTTGAAAAAGTTTGCACGCTAAAGAAAAAACACTGTGTGAAAAAATTCAGAGTACCACTGTCATGATTTCCGGAAAGACCACTTGGCCCCGATAAAAAATAAATAAACCCGAATATCAGATTAATCGAAAAGTAGGCTAGCGATATATAACTTAAAAATCGAAGCCAAGTCATCGAGAGTAAATCGTAATAAACATCCCTAAAAAAATTTTTTGATTCGCTTTCATTTACTTGAATCGATCTTTTCATATCACCGTAAACGTAAGAAATATTCTTTGTTTTTGATTTATCAGTTTTCTTCACGGCCGGCGCACCAATCCGACCGCATCATAAACTTTATCCAGGGTGACTTGCGCGCGTTGACTGGCCTTGTCTGCACCTTGTTTTAACACTTGATCTAAGTAATCACGATTTTTCATCAAGTCATCGTA
>JACMMZ010000128.1 GCA_014378775.1 Pseudobdellovibrionaceae bacterium | reverse complement strand
TATGCAAAAACCGGAGAAAAAAATGGCCGCGCTTTGTTATCAACTTTTATTATCGAAAAAAATGATCCCGGTTTTTATGTGGGACAAAAAATCACTGACAAATTAGGAATGCGCGCTTCCAACACGGCAGAACTTGTTTTTGAAAATTGCGAAATACCATTGGATCGTTTAGTGGGTGCTGAAGGAGATTCCGTTCATCACATGATGAGAAATTTAGAAATTGAGCGCGTTGGACTAGCTGCGATGTCTTTAGGGATCGCTCGTCGTTCGATTGAAATTATGAATAAATACGCTTGCGATCGTCATTCGTTTGGAAAACCGTTGAATTCCTATGGACAAATCCAAAAATACATTGCTGATTCCTACGCCGAATACAAAGCGGCTTCCGCTTATGTTTACGATACCGCTCGAAAATTGGATCTCAACAAAGAGGGATCTCGATTGGATTCAGACGGAGTCAAGCTGGTAGCCACCACCATGGCCAAAAATGTTGCGGATCGCGCCATTCAGGTCTTAGGCGGTTTTGGTTACGTGGCTGAATATGTGGTTGAAAGATTGTGGCGTGATTCAAAATTATTAGAAATCGGTGGCGGAACGATCGAGGCCCATCAAAAAAATATTACCCGTGATTTAGCTAAAGCTGGGTTTTAATGTTTCCTCTGAAAAATCCGATTGAGTATCAATCAGGTCTTTTCGCTGACGTGCGGGATATTGAAAAGCATATCTGGCCTTTATTGACCAAAGATCGCCAAGGTAAAATTGAAAACGTGGCGGCTCGTCGCTGTTTTGATATCTCGGTGGTACTTGAAGGTATATATGATCGCGGAAATATAAGTGCGGTTATGCGAACGGCGGAAGGTTTAGGATTTTCAAATTTTCATATCATCGAGACCTTTGAAAAATTTAAAAATGCCAACCGAGTCACCCAAGGCGCTGATAAATGGGTCGAAGTTAAAAAATGGAAGAACACGCGTGATGCCGTTAAGTATTTTAAAGACAATAAAATCAGAATTTGTGTCACATCTTTAGAGGCTTCAAAGCCACTTCACGAAATTGATTTCACTACTCCGCTAGCTTTAGTCTTAGGAAATGAAAAATCAGGTGTGTCGCAAGAAATTTTAGACGCCGCTGATGAACGAGTCATTATTCCCATGCCCGGTTTTGTTCAAAGTTTTAATATTTCCGTGGCCGGCGCTTTATGTATGTATCAAATTTATCAAAGTCGATTACGTGATTTAGGAAAATGTGAAGACGTGACCAGCGATCAAATTCGGATCTTGAAAGCTGAATATGCTCTGAGGACTATGGATTCTTCTGAGGCCATTTTAAATAAATTAGTTCAAACTTAGTCAATTTTGCAGTTTCCGAATGATAAAACCTTTGGTCAGATTAGAAAAGGGATCAGGTAATTCAAAATCAAAACCCTGAGCCGGTAAAGTTTCGACCCGGTAAGCCTCTTTTTTTAATTTTAGAGAGAAGCTTTTAATCACTGCATCTAAATCCCATTTTTCATAGTTACACGTAAACAGCATGGTGCCATTGACATGAAGGCATTTCCACATCGCACTGGCCAGCTCTGGTAAATCTTTTTCAATCTTCCAGACAGTCGTTTTGGTGCGTCCGAACGATGGGGGGTCGCATATTATTAAATCCCATTTGCGATTCCGCTTAAGCGATCCTGAAAGGAATAAAAGGCTGTCCTGAGCGAAGAATTCATGTTGGTCTTCATTTAAATCATTGAGTTTAAAATTATCTTTGCTCCAGTCTAAAAACGAAGGGCTGGCGTCCACGGTGGTGACTTGTATTGCTTTACCTGATGCAGCAGCGACGGAAAATCCTGAGGTGTAACTAAAAAGATTAAGCACTTTTTTATGCTCAGAATTTTGATAAACCCAAGTTCGATTTTCGCGTTGATCCAGAAAAAGCCCTGGCGAAAAACCTGAATTCTGTTTCAATCTGTATTTGGCTTGGTAAGGAGGATTATTTTCCTGAGCGGTCCATTCAAGCGGCGCGTTTGGTCCGGCAAATAATTTTTCGGATTCTTTTCCACCGACGCCGTAGCCGCGGTTAACCATATGTCGAATGCAGGAGAATTTTTGAATTGATTCAGCAAAATCAGCGATTTCTTTTTGTTCGGCTGCTTCCGGAGCTTGATCGCGGTACCAATAAACCCACAGAACTTCACCGTAAATATCAGCTTGGATTTCGGATTTGAGATCGTGAATCAAGCGGTAGCAATCGGTGGCGCCTAAAAAATACAGGCTATTTAATGATTGCCAGGCCGCTTGAAAAATTTTGATCAGCTCAGAGCTTTGCGAAATGGATTTGCAATAATCTTCTGTTTTCAAAATATAAGGCTTATTTTCAAAATTAAATTTAAGTTCATGAACAGGTGATACTGGGATTTTTTGGAATTCTTTTTTTAACTCCGCGGCGATGGTTACGGATTTTGCTAAAAGCAGCAACCCCTCAGATTCGATATCCATGGCATAAACCGGGAACAGGGCGAAGCTTAATTTTTTTTGTAAAACTTCGATTAATCCAGGTTGCCGGGCGGAAAGGCTTTCGATACGTAAACCTTTTGGCTTATAAAACACCACAAATTGGTCATTGGAATCAATTTTAACGCTTGCGGGGATGTCAGAGTGTTGCACAATGCAAAATTATCATGGTTTTCATTGAAGGTCATTATGAAGTTTTATATGATCGGGAACTCTAAAGGAGAATTCAATATATGAAACAAGTTATCATGTCCGTTGCCTTAGGTGCCGCTCTTTTTTTTACGGGTTGTGGAATGCAAAGTATCCCAACGCAAAAAAATGAAGTGGATGCTACTTTAGCCGAAGTAACAAACCAGTATAAGCGCCGTATGGATCTTATTCCTAATTTAGTAAACGTTGTTCAAGGTTATGCTAAACACGAAAAGGAGACATTGACCGGAGTCGTTGAAGCCCGAGCTAAAGCCACTCAAATGACTATTGATCCTTCTAAAGCGACGCCTGAACAATTATTAAAATATCAACAAGCTCAGGGACAACTGTCTTCAGCTTTAGGTAAATTAATGGTGATTTCCGAGAATTACCCGCAACTTAAAGCGGATGCAAATTTTCGTGATCTTCAAGCCCAGCTAGAAGGAACTGAAAACAGAATTACCGTGGCCCGGAATCGTTACATTGAATCTATAAAAGGATTTAATAACTTGGTCGGAGTTCCCCCAACTAGCTGGACCAATTCAATTCTTTATCACCATGAAAAAATGCCGCAATGGGATTTAGCTGCTGATGAAAAAGCTAAGTCTGAAAAAGCTCCCGAAGTGAAATTTTAATCTAAAATATTCAAGTGAAATTAATCTCTGCTCTTTTCTTTACCGTCATGCTTACGCTGGCCTCCACGGCCGGCGCCTTTGAGGTTCCGACCTTAACCGGTCCGGTGATGGATCAAGCTGGTTTATTACAAGCCAGCACCCTGCAAAGTTTAGCGGAAGACATTTATCAGTTTAAAGTCAAAACCGGTTCTCAGATTCAGGTCTTAATTGTCAAAACGTTAGGTGACGAACCAATCGAAAATGTCACGATTCAAATTTTTGACAAGTGGAAACTAGGCGATGCTAAAAAAGATACCGGAATTTTATTCTTGGTCGCGGCCAGCGATAAAAAAATGCGAATTGAAGTCGGACAAGGGCTTGAAGGCTCGGTCCCCGATGTGATTGCAAAAAGAATTATTGTCGAAGTTGTTCGTCCGTTTTTTCAGCGCGGACAATTTGATATCGGGATCCAGGCTGGGGTGGCCTCAATTGAAAATTATATTCTTACCGGTGATGAATCGATCATCGATAGTCAGGAAAATGCGCCCCGAAAAGGAAAAATTCCGGTTCAATATCTTTTGTTCGGGTTCGGCGGAATTTTTATTTTACTGTTTTTATTTAGTCCCGCATTAGCGCTACAGCTTTTGTTTGCCATTTTATCCGGCGGACGCGGCGGAGGTCGCGGCGGTGGGGGCGGTTGGTCCGGCGGCGGTGGATCATCCAGTGGCGGCGGCGCCAGTGGGGATTGGTAAAAATTATGAAAATTAAAGAAATCAATTCACAAGTTGTGGAAAACGAGATCGAAAAATTTGAATCCAAAGTGGATTTCGAATTTATTCCGGTCATTGCTCATCAGTCCTCTTACACCGAACACGTGGGGTGGGGATTAACTCTCATTTTAAGTATTTTATTTATCATAGTCGTAGAATTTATTTTTATTTTTTTCTTCCGAGATTCCTGGAAGTCCATGGGAACTTACGGCGGATTAGCCGTTTTGAGTGCCATCATTTTATCACGATTTTTAAGTCGTAAAGATGCAGTGAAGCGATTATTTATATCGAAATTTGAGAAGAACCGCCAAGTTCACGAAAAGGCTCAGCTGGTCTTTTTCTCACG
>JACMMZ010000127.1 GCA_014378775.1 Pseudobdellovibrionaceae bacterium | reverse complement strand
CGAACAGTTGGAGTTAATCGTTCCACCGTTTCAATATTTTGCGCGAACACATCAGGTTTGGCTAAAACCAAATGACGAATTAAAGCTTCGTCACCGCGAAAGTCCGGCGTTAAGATTTCGACGATGAGATTGGGATCTAATTTTTTCACCGTCTTAACCGTACGTGCAAAATGATCGGAGCCTTGGTCCGGCATATCATCCCGGTCCACCGATGTGATCACAACATATTTAAGTCCCATTTGCGAAATCGAATGCGCCACTTTTTCTGGTTCAAAAGGGTCAACTGGAGGTAAACCTTTTTTGGCATTTCCTGTTTTCACATTACAGAACCGACATCCGCGTGTGCAGGTGTCTCCCATTAACATAAAAGTCGCGGTTCCACCACTCCAGCATTCGCCCATGTTCGGACAGCGGGCTTCTTGGCAGACGGTGGCGAGTTTGAGTTCGCCCAGCATATTTTTAATACGAGTGTAGTTTTCACCGGCTGGAGCTTTAACTTTCAGCCAATCAGGTTTCGGAATATGATCAGGTTTCATAGGGCTACAGTTGTACTTTTATTTTGATCCTGAAGCAAGGGGGATTGGTGCTTCTTTAAAGCCGCGCTTTTTAAGTTCGCGGTACAAAGTATCTGGGGATAGTGAGATCGTGCCATCAGACACCAGAACCGGTGAAACGCCGATAATTTGACCAATTAATTTTGAACATTGAGTCGAATTGGGGTCTTCCCAACGGCTGTAAAGATTAAAAGGCTTACCCAGCTGGGCTTTGACTTTCGCATCAAAATTTTTCACTGTTTTTTGTGACTTGAGAATCGCGACCAAATGGTAGTTGACCTCTTGAAGATCGCTAACGAGATGAGCGCCGTAGTAAGGATGGGCTTCCAAAATTTGCTCTCGGTATTTCAAGGCTGAGTGATAAAATCGGCCTCCGGGATCGAAAGAATAAACCTCGTCGCCCACGCGAGACTCAAAAAAATAAACGGTGGTTTGAGCTTGTGAATCGAGAGCCGCTAGTAGACTTAAAATAAGCAGCATGAAATAAAATATGAGCTTTTGCATTGTGTTTACATAGCAGGCTGATATGATCAAAACCAACTTTAATTCAGAATAATGAGAGTAATGTATGATGCACGAAAAAGTTCGAGTAAAACTTTCAGAGTTGATTGGTTTAGCCTTCCAAAAAATGGGCGTAACCGTGGAAGTTCAAAGCACTTACAAGACCCTGGTTGAGCCGCCTAACTTAGAATTGGCTCATTTGGCTTTCGGATGTTTCATCGTTTCAAAAGAACTTAAAAAATCTCCAGCTCTTGTAGCGTCAGAATTGTACCAATCTATCACGGATCATTTTGATCTGACAGAGTATGGTGTTCAATCAGTGGTGGCGGCAGGACCGTATATCAATTTTAAACTCACGCCGGCTTTTTTATTTAAAAACGTCGTTTCAGATATTCTAGATCACAGCTATTTTCAACGTGAACTCATAGGGCCCGATTTAGCACAAAAAACCATGATTGAATATTCGCAACCCAATACGCATAAAGAATTGCATGTGGGACACATGAGAAATCTTTGCTTGGGTGACGCCTTAATTCGGCTCATGAGACGTGCCTACGGTCAGGAAAAAATTATCAGCAGTACTTTCCCCGGGGATGTGGGAACGCATGTGGCAAAATGTTTATGGTATATAAAAAATCATATTTCTGAATTTGAATTTCAAGAGCAGTCCGGCTCCGATGAACGGGGAGAGTGGCTGGGAAAAATGTATTCTGCGGGAAATTTAAAGCTGGAAGACGAAGCTTCGAATCCTGAGCAATTTGAACGCAATAAAAAACAGCTGACCGATATTTTAAAGCAACTTGAAAATCAATCCGGTGAATTTTTTGATCTTTGGAAAGAAACGCGCCAGTGGTCGATTGATTTGATGAACAAAGTTTATCTGTGGGCGGATGTCACGTTTGATCGTTGGTACTGGGAATCCGAAGTCGATGCGGCTTCGGTAGAAACCGTGAAAAAATATTACACCGAGGGAAAACTTCAAAAATCAGAAGGTGCCATTGGACTCGATTTTTCTGAATCTAATTTAGGATTTTGTCTTTTACTTAAATCCGATGGGACGGGTTTGTATGCCACCAAAGATCTCGAATTAGCACGCCGTAAATTTGAAGAATTTAAAATTCAGAAATCGATTTATGTGGTGGATCAACGTCAGGCGCTTCATTTTAAACAAGTTTTCAAAACCTTAGAGCATTTAGGTTTTGAGCAAGCCAAAGATTGTTTTCATCTTCAG
This sequence comes from Pseudobdellovibrionaceae bacterium, assembly GCA_014378775.1. Classification (GTDB taxonomy): domain Bacteria; phylum Bdellovibrionota; class Bdellovibrionia; order Bdellovibrionales; family Bdellovibrionaceae; genus Pseudobdellovibrio. Next base: position 5,254 of record JACMMZ010000127.1, on the reverse strand, counting down.
TATAATTTCGTTGAACTGCCGGACGGCGCGATGAGTTCTCGTAAAGGCAATATTGTACCTCTGATGCATCTCGTTTCTAGCATGGAGGAACATGTACAACATGAATACCTCAACCGTTATGAAAAAGAGTGGACCAAGACTGAAATGGAACATGTCGCTGATGCTGTGGCCAAAGGGGCGATTAAGTACGGAATGCTCAAACAAGACACGAATAAAAAAATAGTATTTGATATGAACGAATGGTTGAAGCTTGACGGGGAATCCGGCCCTTTCATTCAATACTCTTATGCCCGGATCAATTCTTTAATCAAGAAATTTTCCTATGATCATTCACAGAAAATTAATGGTGAATTATTAATGCATGCGGCGGAAATTCAGATGATGCAACATTTGATGAATTTTAATTCTCAAATTTTGACATCGGCTGATGGGTATAAACCGGCATCGATGTGTTCATATCTTTACGATACTGCGAAAAAGTTTAATGTCTTTTATCACGAATGCTCTATTGGACATGCTGAAAATGAAGATCTCAAAAAAGCCCGTTTAAGTCTTGCCTATGCTACCGGATTGGTACTTAAAGAGGGATTGGCTTTATTAGGAATTCCCGTCCCCGAAAGAATGTAATGAAACACAAAGAAAAACTTTTTGAAGGAATTTTATTATCGCGGTACAAAAGATTTTTTGCTGATGTGGAATATAAGGGTGAAAAAATAACGATTCACGTTCCGAACACGGGAAGTCTTAAATCAGTTATTGAAAAAGAATCTTCAAAACCGCAAAAAGTTTGGTTTAGTCTTCATAACGATGCCGAAAAAAAACTGAAAGGCACGTTAGAAGCGGTGCAAGCAGTTAATGGAACCTGGGTGGGCATAAATACCTCGAACCCGAACCGGATTGTGACCGAAGCTATTCAGGAATCACTTAAAAAAGGAAAACCATTTCTGCCTCATTGGAAAGATTATGGTTTTTATAAATCAGAATACAAGATCAGCAAGGAAACCAGATTAGACGGAGCTCTGTTTAAAACCGAAGCTGACTTTAATGCGGTGAAAGAAAATCCGAAAACTTCTGTTAAAATTCATTTCATTGAAATTAAAAATACCACTTATTTGCCTGGTGATCAAAAGAAGCCCGTTGTGAAGTTCCCCGACGGTGTTAGCGAACGAGCGCAAAAGCACCTCGTAGAGATGATGGCGCTGATGAAACAGGGTCATCAATGTGAAATTATTTATACGGTTCAGCGATCTGATGCTAAGGCCTTTTCTCCGTGCGATGTGATGGACCCGGCTTATGCTAAGTTATTTTACAAGGCAGTCGATGCTGGTTTAATCATGTCACCGTTACTAGTGAAGTTTGATCAAGAGCAAATTGAATTGACCTCTGAAAAGCTAAAGATTATTTGAAAAGTAATATCGCGTAAAAAAAAAGCTTCAAGTTTTCTTGAAGCGTTTTTTTGTTTTAAGATTTTTAGTTCAAAATTATTTTTTATCTGATAACTGACGATCAATAATTTCTTTGAAAGACGCGGCAGGGTAAGCACCTTTTAGTGAAACACCGTTGATGATGAAACCAGGAGTTCCCGAAAAGTTAAATTTCTTAGCTTCTTCCATGTCGGCTTCGATACGCTTAGTGATTTTATCGCTCTTCAAATCAGCTTCAACTTTTTTCAAATCTGCTCCAACTTTTTTTGTTGCTTCTTTGAAGTATCCTTCGCCTTTGTCTTTCAATTGGCCTTGATTTTCAAATACCAAGTTGTGAAACTTTTCAGCTTTTGCGTGGTCTTGAAGCGCAATAGCTTCAAAGTAACGAGCGGCTGGCATCGCGAGCGGATGAAAATCTAACGGTAAATGTTTAAAAATAACTCGTACTTTATCGCCGTAATCTTTTCTAACCTGTTCGACAGTAGCGAAACCGCGAGAGCAATAAGGACATTGAAAATCAGAGAATTCAACGATGGTGATCGGTGCTGATTTGTTTCCGAAAATCACCCGGGATTCATCAATCGCAGGCTTTAAAGGATTTTTAAATTCTTCTTCGCGCTGTTTCTTTTCTTCGTCTTGAGCCCGCTCTCCGGCTACTTTTTGAGCGTCCTGTTGAGCTTTCATCACGATTTCAATAAATTTATCCGGCGCTTTTTCAATGGCCGCAAAAACGATTGATGGATCATTTTGGATTGCTTCTTTAAGTTGTTTAGCATTTGGTGCGCACGACGCTAATAAAAATGCGGCGCAGGCGAGTTTTAGAACAGTGATTTGTCGTTTCAAGCGAAACCTCCATAAGTGTTTAAACGTAATTAAGAACAATTAGTGTGTCATGAGAGTTTAACCGCGTCATTAAGATTGTTAGGTCGCAAAGTGACCAGCGAAAGGTCTAGGTGCAAAACAAACAACTCCTCATTAATTTAAAAAGAACGTAATTTTAAGGTATGAACTTTCAAAATATTATTAAAACAAGTCGTCATCTTTGTGTTATTTTCGCAATTTCTTTGGTCGCCTGTCAGAGTTCTTCGGTCAAATCCGACGGCACAGGGTTGGATTTAAGCCAAGACTTCCAAAGAGTTCCCCCACCGATGTCCTATAAAAGCTTAGCTACGTTAGATCTCGATCAGATGAATGATTTGATTCAGCTTAAATTAAATGATTATTCCAGACAGAACAGTCTTCAGTCATTGCACGAAGGCGCGATGATTGTGCTGGCTCGTCCCGATGATGATGGAATGGTGGAAAAGATTTTACCTCGTGTTCGAAATCCGCTCGAAGAAGAGGGCCAGTGGCAACCAACCGTGGAGGCGCTCGTGCGTCAGTGCATTGAAACTTTAAAGAACGGGGATGCGACCCAGACAGACCAAGTTACCTCGGGCGTTATTTTAGAAAACCTCATTGCTGAATTGAAACCTCTGTATGTGAAACAACACCAATCGGGCGGATTTGAGACAAATATTATAAATTTTATTGCTGATTCTAATGCTGAATATTCAAAAAGCGCTTCTAAAGAACGTGGTTTGTATCTCATGAGAAATAACTTGAATCCTAGTCAAATTGCTCAAAAAATTCAGATGAACCGAGAAAAAAATGCCGATCTCGAACAAAAAAACGAAATCAAAAAAACAAAAAGTAAGTAAGCTAAAATAATTCGAGTCATTGATTTCAACCAAGAGGTTTTGCAGCATGAGAAAATTAAGCGCTATTTTAGGCCTCATGTTATTTTTTATTATGCCTTATTTGGCAAAAGCCAACGTCATCGGGACAGAATATCAAAATTTTGCGCCGACCTATTCAGGCCTTGATTTTTTAACGGTGGAGTCCTCGGAAACGATCAAGCCTTGCCTGTGCAGTTTGGGTTTATTTTTCAATTACGCTAAAAATACGCTGACCTATTCTGATTCCTACTCTAATCAAGACCTGACTGGAAAACGCGCCAATGATTATTTAGTTGGCGCTGATTTGCTTTTAGGTTTGGGAATAACGAAGAACTGGGATTTCGGCCTTATTTTACCTTTTGTGGTGACAGCGCAAAATGAAGATCCGTATGGGGTTAGTTATTTTGATAAATTTGGTTTGACCGAAGCTCGTGCGATGACTAAATACCGATTTTACGGAAATGATACAGGTGGGTTGGCCGCGGGGTTGTCGACCAATGTGAACACAATTGAGAACAATCCTTTCGCCGGTGATAAGCCAGGCCCTACATTTAATCTTCAACTTATGGGTGACACCACCACGACTTCGGGAACGCGGTACGCATTTAATATCGGTTATCGAAAAAAATCACCCGGCGCTAAATTGATTAATCCGACTACGGGATTGCCTCCGCCCTTCGTTCCGTTTAAAGATTCGTGGATTTTTTCATTGGCATTGAATGAACGTTTTCAAAGTATTAAATCTGATTTGATCGCCGAATTTGTGGGAAGTAGCACCGGAAAATTAGACGAAAGTGATTCAGCTCGAAAAGCCCAGCAAGCCGCCGAACTCAATTTAGGCTTACGCCATGAATTCACGAAAACGGTTAATGTGCACGGCGGTCTGGGAACTAAATTTGCCAACGCGCAATCCAGTCCTGATGTGCGCGCTTACTTGGGAGTCTACGTTCAGTTCGGTCCCATTTGTGGCGGGGCCGCCTCAAGCTCGGAAGCCCCGAAAGCTGTGACAGGCAAAGCCCCTCAAAAAGCCGTGCCACTAGCCAAATCGATTTTTCCAACTGCGATCATAAAAAACTACCCCATCGGAGAGTCGGAACAAACAGAACTGAGCATTCCGGTCACGGCTCAAAATCCAAATGATTATGCGACTTACCGATGGAAAATCGGTTCGACATCGTCGATAAATTGTCGAAATGCAGTGGGGTACTCTGAAGAAATGCCAGGATCGGATTTAGTAATTGCGACGATCAAAGATTTATCTGACGGCGGGATCACGATGTGTGCGGTAGCAAAAAATTTAGCCGGGAAATGGCAGCCATTTTCTCAACCCACCATTGTTCGTTGGATCAAGACCAGCAAAATTAAAATCATTCAAAAAAACGGTTACGAATTATTCCGCTTAAGCGCCGAAGTTTTATTCGATTTTGATAAAGACAATATCCGCTCTGGCGCCCAGAGTGATTTACATAAAATTTCAAGATATTTGCAGCAGAAGCCTTTCAAAAAAGTCATCATCGAAGGGCACACCGATAGTAAAGGCTCCGACAACTACAACCGGGATTTATCGCAAAGACGGGCGAACCAAGTTAAAAAATGGCTGATTGATAACTATGAATTTGAAAGCCCAAAATTCAGCTCAGTTGGCAAAGGGGAAATGGTTCCGGTCTCCACCAACGAAACAGATGCGGGTCGACAACAAAATCGACGAGTTGAATTTAAAATTTATCGTTAATAAAGTAGGGCCTATGAAGAAAAAAATATTACTTATTTTCGGAGGTCGTTCATCAGAGCATGAAGTCTCGTTGAATTCGGCGAAAAACATTTTCAAAGCAGTTGATAAAAATAAATTTGAAACCATTTTAGCAGGCCTTTCTAAACAGGGAACCTGGTACCGTTTAAACGAAGACCAATTAATGAAAGCAACTCATATCAACGATGGTGATTTTCCAAAAAATCAATGTGTGGCCTTGATTTCCTATCTAGGGAAACCCACCATGATCGAAATTGAATCGAACACGCGTTTTGAGCTTGATGTAGCCTTTCCCATTATTCATGGGACTAACGGCGAAGATGGAACCTTGCAAGGACTTTTGAAAATGGCCGGTCTTCCGT
>JACMMZ010000126.1 GCA_014378775.1 Pseudobdellovibrionaceae bacterium | reverse complement strand
TCAATTCGAAAAAGGTCTCGTGAAACTTGGATTAGAAAAATATTTTTCACCGCAAAAAATAAATATCCAAATCGAATCGATGAAATCCCGACTGTTTCACGAAGGCAATCTTTTGGAATCAGCCACCAGAGTGCTGGGCGCGCGCAACTACATTTATGATAAAGAAGCTGACCTGACATTACTTTTTAGAGTGGTGAAAGATCGCGTGATGGTCAGCTTAGATACCTCGGGCGAGCACTTGCATTTTCGAGGATACCGAAAGCATCAAGGCGAGGCCCCGATTCGCGAAAACTTAGCCAGCCTGATTCTTCAGTTGTCGGCATTAAATACGGTGGAAAACCAGATGATTTTTGATCCCTACTGCGGCTCCGGAACCTTTTTCTTTGAAGCGCAAATTTGTGGCTTTCCCAATTTCAATCGAGGCTACAGTTTTCAAAAATTTAAAAATACCCCGGCGCTTTTTAAATCAGAAAGCTGGAAAAAAAATTATCGATGGATTAATTCGGTCCAACGAAATCAATTTTTTGGCCTTGAGAAAAATTCTGACACATTTAAAAAAATAGCTTTGAATAATCAAATTTTCAACGCGGTGTTTTGTCCTGTTCAGATCGAAGCGCTTCAGGTCGATAGTGAAAAATATGACCTTCATCAAATTGAAAAGCAGGCCGAAGGCAAAAAAATTTCGTTGATCACTAATCCCCCTTATGGAGAACGATCGGCGGCGGGTGAGGTGGTCAAAAATATTGAGCGTTTTGAAAGCCTCAAAAATCTTTCTAAGATTGTGGTGATTCATCCTGAAAATTGGACATTTCGCTTTAAAAAATTAAAATTATCTCAAGCCGTCCCATTTTCTAATCAGGGACTAAAAACTCAGGTCAGCGTTTTTGAAGTTTAGCCCTGCATTTTTTTGAAAATAATCAACAAATTCATATATTTACCAACATAGCCGGCGATCGGTAAAAAAGATTTTTGTTATGGCTTGTAACCATCGACCATTCTTTCACGTATTATTATGCACAAGTGGAGGTTTTATGGGCGTTAGTAAAGATCCTAAAAGTCGACGAGAGGCTTTAAAGCAATTATTGGAAGTCGGTTTAGCACCGTCGCAAGAAGAGATTTGCGCGGAATTAGTTAAACAGGGATTTGATGTGACCCAAAGCACAATTTCGCGAGATTTGCGTTTCTTGGGCTCGATTCGAATAATTAATGCCAAAGGTGAAACGAATTACCAATTCCCTGAGAAATTAGCGGAATACAACGTTTCTGCTTCTGCGTTTTAAAACCAAAGATAATCTAGGAAAATATTTTTTACAATTTTGATCTTCGTTTGATACGAAGGTAAATCGGGTTTCTTTATTTCAAACAAACCGTAAGGGGTTTCGGCGTGCAAAGTCCCTTTGGGGGGCCTATAGTCGTACTGACTGGTCTGATAAGCATACAGGATAAATTCATTCATCATTGAACCGTGAAAAGCGGTATGCACTAGTGAATTTAACACTTCCGGGTGTTCAAAAAACAAAAAATGTAACATTCTAAAGTTAAGCGTTTGCTCTTTGTTCGTGCTCGAAAAGGGCCGCGTCAGCGTGCGACTGAAATGAAAAAATGAAGTGAACTTTAAAAACTGTCTAAAGTTATTCGCCTGTTGATCATATTTTTGCGGAAAATAATCTTGAAGGAGCCCTGAGCTGATCGGATGAGTGCAACCCACGATATTTCCGTGAGAATCTTTGGCAACAAGAAAATGCGAAAAAGAATAAAGAATCGAATCCGAAATGTAAGAGGCTAAATTGTTTTGAATCGCTTCAGGAACGAGCTCGTAGTCTTGAAGTTTTGTATTAATATATTGAATCAAAGCTTCCTTATCGGAATCTTTCGCGTACCGAACTTTAATATTTTTTACTAAAGAGTGCGCGACCGGAAAAAAACCGTGAACTGAGACCAGATTGTATTTCTGAATTAATTCATAAATGGGTAAATTGTTATGTAATTGGCGTGGTCTTAAAAAGGCATTGATGGCTTTTTGTTCGGTCAAATTAATAGACGTGATAAAGTGATCAATTTTTTCATCATCTTGCAAAGCTGCAATTTTCGGTAAGAAAAATTTGGACCAGTTCATAATTGCTTTTCGCTTGTTTGATATTCTTAAATCACAGGCTAAAGCTATTTTAAACACCCGGTTATACAGTGATCGATTTTGTAAAAGAAAACTGGCGGTTCCTAAAATTTCGGATGAAATCTCTGGGGGCAAAAGGGAAAATACTTTTCCGGCTTGAGGTTGCGGCCCGGTTGTTTGTTTAGTGCTTTCAAAAACATAGTTTTTAAATTTGAGTCCGAGGCGGTGATAAAATGAGAAAAAATCAATCTGCCGCCGGACTTTCATACTGAGCTTTCCTTCAGTTTGAATACTTGAAAAAAAATCGTTTAAAGCCTTCGAATCTAACGGAGTGGATTCGCGAAGTTGGATTTCGTGGCTAGATCGAGTGTGCAAGCGATTACTCACTGCGATTTATCCCAGATGACTTCGTCACTTTTCATTTTTAATCCGATAAAGCGAGCTAAGGTGAATAGATAATCACTCAGGCGATTTAAATAGATCAACACATTTTGTAAAGTATCGCGGTGACTTTGATACACTTCAGAAACACGGCGTTCAGCTCGACGACACAAGGTCCGGGCCACGTGCGCGGCGGCGACGCCCATGTGCCCTGAGGGAAGGATAAAGTTTTTCAAAACGGGAAGCTCAATCGTTAAGTTATCGATCTGATGCTCTAAAAATTGAATATGAGTTTCGTCGATCTGCGGAAGGGACTGAAACAAGTTAAGATCATGATCGGTGTCAGTTGCGACTAAACTTCCGACCCGGAAAAGGTGATGTTGAATCTTTTGTAGATGAGCCATTTGAGGGGCGAGATTGATAAGACTTGAGAGTTCACTGAGGACGACCCCAAGATAAGAATTCAGTTCGTCAACTGAACCATAGGCTTCCACGCGGGGGCTGTGTTTTTCGACGCAGGACCCATCAACAAGTCGTGTCGTTCCATTATCTCCAACTTTAGTATATATTTTCATGTGTCTATTAAACAAAGTGAGATGTGTATGAGTCAAATTCCTTTTTTCGTAACAATGCCGCACTCAGGTGAGAAGGTTCCGCCTTCGTGTGATTGGCTCAAACAATTACCCGAAGCGGTTTTGATGTGCGACATTGATCGCTACATTGATGTGTTGTATGAGCCATCGTTAGAAAAACTAAAAATAACTTCGCACAAAACCGAATGGCATCGCTACGCGGTGGATTTGAACCGGATCCCCAGCGACGTCGATGAGACTTCGGTTATCGGTTCAAAAAATCCCGCGGGATCTTTCAATCGAGGTTTTCATTGGGTGGTGACCACGCAAGGTGATCCATTAATGCTTGGCCCAATCTCAATGAAACAACATGAAGACTTGAAACAACTGATCTACGATCCATTTCACCATGACGTACAGGAAATTTTCAAAAATTTTAAAGGCGCCGGGCACCAAAATATTTTTCACCTTGATGCGCATTCGATGCCATCTCGCGGAACAAAAATGCATAAAGATCCTGGCGAAAAAAGAGCGGATATCGTCATCAGTGATTTCTTGGGAAAAAGCTGTAACATAAAATTTCGGGATCTGGTGATCGCGGCCTACGTATCGGTAGGATTTAAAGTTGGCTACAATTGGCCCTATGTGGGCGGAAGACTCACAGAGCATTATGGTCAACCGTTGCTAGGACAGCACACGATTCAAGTTGAACTTAATCGCGAGCTTTACATGGATGAAGTGACCAAAAAGCTTAATGATTCACATAAAGATGTGCAAAATAAAATTGCAAAGGCATTGGCCTATATTCAGTTTGAACTTCCCGGATTGATGAAGCTCATTTAAATGTTCCCAAGCTTCCAATATGGGTTTATAAAGAGAGTCAAAATCTCATATGCAATTTAAAAATAAAACCATTCAAAAATTTTGGCGCTTTTCCACTTCATTTCAGATGGGAATTCCGATCATCGCGTCTCTGATGATACTTATCATTTGGGGTACCATCGTTGAATCACAATACGACGCCAAAACAGCCGGTAAATTAGTTTATCAAAGTTGGATGATGTACACGGTGATGGGTTTACTGATTTATAATTTAACCATCGTGATGGTGGATCGACTGCCGTGGAAGCCTAACCATTATCCCTTCATTCTGGTTCACATCGGAATTATCGCTCTGATTTACGGCGGTTGGGTGACGCAACATTACGGATTGGATGGCACCTTAAGCGTACCGATTCAAAAATCAAATGGGATGGTCATGGTTCAGCAAACAGATTTTACCATCTACGCTACTTTTAACGGCGAAAAATATTCAAAAATCTACGATCAAGAAGTAGATTTTTTCAAACAAAATATTTCTGAAAACAAACCTGTTCAGTTTAATTTAGATTACGGTGCAGATCCGGGTTCAACATCTCCGCCTCAGGATTTAAAAATCATTAAATATGTGCCGTACGCGCGGGCGACGCAAAAAATTGTCAAATCTCAGGATCCTGTCGCAGGAAGCTCCGTTAAATTTCAGCTGTCCAACAGCAACGTTCAACAGATTGAAACGCTCACGCAGCAAAATAAAAATAAAACTACGGAAACTACCTTGGGACTGTTAACTATTTATTTAGGTTATAATCAAAAAAAATTGGGTCGAAAAAATCCGCACGTGAATGAAGTTTATTTAAACGCGATTGATCAGCAAAATTTAGATTACTCACTTTTTAATAAAAACGAAACAGCTCCTTACAAAAAGGGTCAGGCCAAAATCGGATCGGTGGTCCCTACGGTGTGGATGGGTCTCGAGATTCGCATTATGGATTACGTTCAATTGGCAAAGCAAGATTGGCAAGTGGTCGAACTTGGTCGTCCCACCGCCGCTACGACCGAAGCTATTCAAATTGTTTTTAATGGAAAACCCGAGTGGTTATTATTAAATGATACGGTCAAAGTGTTTACGGATAAAGTGGCCTACATCATGGCTTATCATAATCGACAAATTCCTTTAGATTTTAAGCTTTACTTAGATCAGTTTGAAGTTTCAAATTATCAAGGGACTCGTAAAGCTAAAGAATACGCCAGTCGCGTGACGGTAAAAAGTAAAGATAGCGATCAAGCCGTCACCACCCAACCCATTTCGATGAATGAACCGATGAAATACGCGGGTTACACTTTTTATCAAGCCAGTTTTGAAAAAGATGAGAAAACCGGATTGCCCGTGGCTTCGATTTTTTCGGTGAACCGCGATCCCGGTCGTTGGATTAAGTATTTAGGATCAATCATCTTTTCATTAGGGATTATTTGGTTATTTTACCAGCGTCGAAAAAGGAGAACGGCTATATGAAGTCTGTTTTAAATTTTGTTTTTTTATTTTTGGTTTTTATGACAACGTTGAATTCAACTGTTCACGCAGCCACTGGGGACCGATTAAAATATTTACCGGTTCAAGACGGGGGTCGCGTAAAGCCCTTTGATTCTTTCGCACGGGAAACCCTGGAGCTTTTATACGGTCGTTCAACCTTCAAGCGTCCCACCGGGAACCAAAGTGAACCGGCGTACTTGATCGTGATGTCATTTTTATTATCTCCGGAAAGTTGGGTCGAAGTTCCGCTTTTTGAAGTGAATAATTTAGAAATTAAAAAATATCTCGGTCTAAATGCCGAAGAAAAACATTTTAAAGGTAATGATTTATTTAAAGGTGAGAAGTTTGCGAATCTGATCCAGCAATTAAATGATCGGCGCGAAGCTAAAGAAAAATTAAATCCGTACTTTCAAGCCGTCCAAAGATTAGAAAATCAATTTTACACTTTCCGAGAATTAACCGCAGGTCGCTACATCAAAGTTATGCCAGTAGAAGGCAGCGACAGTTGGCTCGGGGTTTCTGCTTTACCATCAGCACAGCAATCCTTATTCGTAGCTTTAAGTCAAAATTTAGCGCGGTACTTAGGGGAAATGGGTCAGTCCGGCGCAAAATCTGAAGCCACTTTGAAGGCGGGGAAAGAATTAGATTCTTCAGTGGATCAGTTTATTTCTTCGGTTCAGACCGTGACATCGAATAAAATTTCCGCTGAAGTTTTTTACAACGACGCTCATCTATTTCGCTGGGTTTATATTTTTTATTTGTTAGCGGCTTTAATTCTTCTTTATATTTGGATTAGAAATTCATCTTTGAATATGAATATTGTGTGGGTGATTACTTGGATCGGGTTTTTACTCCATATGACGGGTTTTGCTTTCAGGGTTTATCTGGCCGAGCGGCCGCCCGTGACAAATATGTACGAAACCGTGGTGTGGGTTTCCTGGGGTGCCGTGCTCTTCTCGATGATCTTAGAAAAAATCTATAAATATAAATCAATCTTATTGGCAGGATTACTGGTCGGCGTTTTTTCGATGGTGGTGGCGGATATGGCTCCGGCCATTTTAGATCCCAGCATTCAACCTTTAGAGGCTGTGCTACGAAGTAATTACTGGCTGATTATTCACGTGATGACGATCACCATTTCCTACGCGGCTTTTTTCTTAGCGTTTGGTCTAGGAGATCTGGGTCTCGTTTACTACGTTATTGATGCTCAAAAATACCGAGAGCAAATCAAAAATATTTCCACCGCCGTTTACCGCGCGATGCAAATCGGAGTGGCATTTTTAGCTCCAGGAATTATTTTGGGTGGAGTTTGGGCAGATTATTCTTGGGGAAGATTCTGGGGATGGGATCCAAAAGAAACTTGGGCGCTTATTGTACTTTTGGGTTACATAATTGTTCTTCATGCAAGGCTGGTGAACTGGCTTCAAAATTTTGGGATGCTCGTTGCGGGAGTAATCACATTTAATCTTGTGATCATGGCCTGGTACGGAGTTAATTTTGTTCTTGGCGCAGGGCTTCATTCATATGGATTTGGCGCCGGCGGAATCGAATATGTTTTAATTTTTACGTTGGCTCATGTTCTGTTCTTGGCCTACGCCGCGGTTGTGCGAAAGACTCAGGAAAAAACAATTTGAAATTTTGATCTCGTTATCATTAAGTTTTCAAATTCCATCGTGACAATGGATCGCTTCTGATTTTAAATTAAGGTCGATTCATTTTTATTTTTTAAAAAGAAAGGCAAGAAATATGTCTATGCGAATCTTCGTCGGTTCTGTCAAAAATATTTTCATATTATTTTTTACGGCGGCTATTTTGTCTGGTTGTCTCTTTCAAAACCCTGATGGTGGTGAAAGAATAGGTATAGGCTATAACAAAGGTTATTCACCGGAGCAACCGATTGCGTTCAGCCATGAACTTCACGTCAGCACTCACAAGATTCAATGTCAGTATTGCCACAATCAAGTCGAGAGATCTAAATCTTCAAATATTCCGGCTCTTTCAACTTGTATGAATTGCCACCAGCAAATCGCCGGTGAAGGTGAAGACCAAGCGGGAATCAAAAAATTACGTGAAGCTTACGCCGATAATAAATCAATTGAATGGGTGAAAGTTCACATGCTTCCAGATCACGTTCAGTTTAATCATCAAGCGCACGTTACAAAAGGCGTCAGCTGTCAAACTTGTCACGGTGAAATTGAAAAGATGGCAAAAGTTTATCAGTACTCAGATTTATCCATGGGCTGGTGTATTAATTGTCATCGTCAACCTGAGAACAAAGCCCCACTTAATTGCACGACTTGCCATCACTAGGAAGCAAATTATGAATAATAATATCAATGAAAATATGACTTCAACAGATCAAGAGCAGCGTCCTTCTCATTATCCGCAAAACGTTGAACGAAATACGCAGTTTTGGAAATCTTTTGACGAAAAAAATAATACTACGGAATACCAAAAAGCGGTTGAGACGGAATTTATGTCTTCACCACTGCGTGAAGAAACAAAACATGAAGGTTCTGAAAAAGACGGATTAGCGCGACGAGATTTT
>JACMMZ010000125.1 GCA_014378775.1 Pseudobdellovibrionaceae bacterium | reverse complement strand
GTGATTAAATTGATTTGAACACCGGATAAACAGTTTCCTGCGACAGAGTATCCATCAGCGTTGATGATGCCCAAGCGATTTAAAGGTGCAGTATTTCCGGCATGCGCGTAAACAATTTTACCCGAAGAAACTCCGGTGAACGGCGGAAGAACTCTGGTTGCACTCATAAATGAAGTAGAAGTGGCACATGGGGCGGCCGGAGCATTCACCCATGAATTGGCCGCTTGAGGAATACGTAAAGTATTGATTCCGATTTTTTCCACCACAATTGATTTTGAAAATAACAAAGCACCGTCCGCGTCTTTGATTAAATCACGAGTGATGTGAGTAGCTTGCTGGGTCAAAGCTAAGGGATCTTGGGAATAAATTTGTGTGTTAAAAGGGCTGGCTTTGGGAATGGTGTAAATTTTTCGATCGCTCATGGCGACCGCATTTTCAGTCAACATTAAGATATTTTTACCGTCGTTGACGAGGGATTGAACTCCGGTATCGATACCAAAAGTACCGCCGACATAGAGCTCAGTTAAATCAAGAAGAATGCTGAGTTTATTAGAAGCTAGATCCAGTTTTGAAATTCTTCGTGAAGAATTTTGTGTACCGAAAGACGTAACGCCGACACCGGAATTACATTGCCCGGAAGCAATATAAAGCTTTTTTGAAACTGCAGTTGAGGCTTGGTCTGCTGAGTTATTCGAACAACCTGTGAATGAAAGCGCGACTCCGGCCACCACTGCGGTTATTTTGCTGCTGTTACGTCCCATATATTCTCCTTTGAATCTTTAACAAAATAGTTAATTAAAATACATACCAAGGTACTTTACGGTTGAAACTAGACAAAACTTGAAAATACTTTTTACTTTATTTTTAAACTTCTGGTTTTCTAGACTTTCGTTGTATTCTCGCCACACAAAATGTTTTATTTTGAGACATTCGGCATTTTTGATGGCTGGATGGACAACTTACTTTTTATAAAAAAAGCATGTGGTGACATGATCATTAACCATGCCGGTGGCTTGCATGTGGGCGTAGACCGTTGTCGGTCCTAAGAATTTGAATCCACGCCGCTTCAGATCCTTCGCGAAGGCTTCCGCTTCCTTGATGGTTATGATCGGCGAAGGTTCGGGTTTCAATTTATGATCAATGACTTTGTTGTCGACAAAACTCCATTGGTAATCCGAAAAAGATCCGAATTCTTTTTGAATTTCTAAAAAGCGCTGGGCATTGTTGATGGCGGCGCGAATCTTTAATTCGTACCTAACAATGCCCGTATCTTGCATCAACTGTTGAACTTTGGCTTCGGTGAACCGAGCGACTTTCTTTGGATCGAAATTGGCAAACGCTTTTCGGTAATTTTCCCGCTTACGTAAAATGGTGATCCAGCTTAGACCAGCTTGTGCGGATTCTAAAGTCAGACATTCAAATAATTTATGATCATCAAAGCTGGGTTTCCCCCATTCGGTATCGTGATACTGAATATAGAGGGAATCACTTCCGGGCCATGAACAACGATTTATACAATCACCCGATAAAGAAGAACCACCCACATAGCCAGCATGATCAACCAACTTAAAGCGTAGACGTACATACGAACCGATATTTTATTCAGCCCGATATGAACGTAAGCATGAACGGCCCGGGCGGCCACGTAGCACCAAGCTAAAGTCAAAAATAACTGGCTATCGATACCTAAAATCATTCCTAGAAGGCACAGAACGTAAAATAAAATTGGTGCTTCAAATAAATTAGAAAAATGACGAGCCGTTTTTATAACATCTTCCGGAAGATTAAGGCTTTCGTAAGTTTTAAAGTAACTGATTTTAATTTGACCCGCTTTCACTGCTCTAACACGCGCTTTAAACATGACGATCAAAATAACGGCCGATAGTAAAAACATAGCAAAAAGTGGGTAGGTCAATTGGAGACTGAGACCGAGCATAAAACCTCCGTAAGTTAGAGTTTAATTGTACATAACACGGTAAGCTTGTCATCCTTAGGATTCAAATATATGTTTAGCTTATGAATGCAAAACTGATTTTTAGAATCGTCATTTTGATTTCGGGTTTAGTTGGAGTTATCTACGCGTCTAACTATTTTTCGTCTCGGCCCTTTCAAAGTTCTTTAGATGAAGTTTTTCAAACGGGTTCCCGATTCCAATGGTGTTCAACGACTCAGGCAAAATTTAAATGGTTCAATGCTGAAATCGCTCAAAAAACAAAACGGATTGGCCGGGAAAATTTAGCAAAAACTTACTGCTCTGTGCAGATGGAAAGTATTCAGGGAATCGATATTAAAAAAGCGAATTGGGATAAATTAGCTGAAGGTCTTGACTCAGAAGGACAGGTTGTTGCCTTAGAATGGGACCGCTCTTTACAGATATTTCGGGCGGCCGGTTTGCCGTTTAAATCGTCAGTTTTATACAAGGAATTAGCCGATTAACGGTCTTGACGAAGCCAGGCGATTTGTATAACTTGGGATCCACGCGTTCAAAAGTAGCTCAGTTGGTAGAGCAAGCGACTGTTAATCGCTTGGTCGCAGGTTCGAGTCCTGCCTTTTGAGCCATTTTTATATTTAAAACGATAACAAGTTTTTCTGACCCACCTCTAAAAAAGTGGGTTTTTTTATATCAAAAAAATTGTCATATTGTCTAAAAGTTGAGACCTGAGTTCATATAGCGGGTTTATTTTTTTGGGTTCTAACTTTTGCTCCGAGAGCCAATCCCGCACTAATCAGCACGAGGTTCTTAATAATGTGGTGACCTTTCATAGTTAAGCCAAATGGGATTTGGGAAAAAATAATTTCTGGGAGAATAAAGACTGGAGTTGATGTTGCAATCATTTGAGCGAAAAGCCCGAGAAGCGTAAGCCTCATAAAAATATTAAGTAGCAGACCAAAACCGATTAAACATTCGATCGTCGCAAGGCCGTATACAGCTACCCAAGTAGGAAGAGTTCCAAAGAAAAGTATATTGGTCACACACTTTTATCCCTCTCTGCGAAACCTTTATAGCGTTGAAGATTTGCAAACTCAACTAACAAAGATAGTACCATCAGCAATCATACTGTGTTATGAGTCCTAATACAGAAGCTAAGCCAGACAATTATCGATGTTATCAACACAGAAAACTTTGCCTGCTTGATGATGAAAAGGGTTGATTGCTTGGTTGAGAAAAATAAGCATCCATTTGGTGGTGAAAGCGTGCTTTTTGCCACTAAACATTCCAAAGAAAAAGTTTTAGCGCCGCTTCTTGAAAAGTTAGGTCTGAAATGTATCCTTGCCGATGTGGACACCGACACATTTGGAACTTTTAGCGGCGAAGTCGATCGTGTCGGAGGAGTTCGAGAAACTTTGCGACTGAAGACCTCTGCCGCAGCTAAGGCAAATCCCGCGGCTCGATTTGTTCTTGCTAGCGAAGGCAGCTTTGGCCCACATCCCTTTATTGGATTCGTGCAGAGTGATCACGAAGCACTTTTATTCATTGATAGAAAACTCAATACAGAAATTTATGTCGAGGAAATCAGTACGGACACCAATCACGCTGAAATTGAATTTGAGCCCAGCGATGATCTTCAAGCCTTCCTAAAGCAGATTGGATTTCCTGAGCACGGAATCATTGTAAAGCCGAAAGGTCGCAGCGATATCGTATTTAAAAATCTTCCAACGATTCAGTTTTTAGAACAGGCGATCGCCGACGGATTTCTATTTTCCGCTGAGTCAAAAGTCATTTTAAGCACGGATATGAGGGCTAATTTCAACCCCACCCGCATGAAGGTGATTGAAAAAGTCGGATTGAAATTAATAGAAACTCTGAATTCATTTTGCCCGGAATGTAAATCGCCCGGCTTTGCTATTAGTGAAGGCATTCCTGGTCTGCCTTGCGAGGAATGCGGAGAGCCAAGTCGAATTTCTAAAGACGTCTTATGGAGCTGTGTTAAATGTACCAATACGGAGATGAAAGCAAGACCGGACGGAGTCGTGGCAATTTCTGCAACAGATTGTGAATTTTGTAATCCCTAACTTAAAGGCTGTATGATCAAAAATCTTCATGTCAAAAAGTGCAGCGTCTATATTTTAAAAAATGCTCAAGTCTGGTCGCCGGACCGATCGCCAATTTTGACCGATCTTCTGATTAAGGACGGACGTCTTTTGCAAATGAAACAAAACATAACAGAAGCCGGAACCGTTATCGACCTTCAAGGAAAAGCTTTAATTCCTTCAGGAGTTGATGCCCAAGTCCACCTCAGGGTGCCAGGTCAATCCCACAAAGAAACAGCCGAAACAGGTTTGTTAGCAGCACTCAAGGGTGGTTATTCTGCTATTCTAACTATGCCAAATACGAACCCCACCATCGACTCAGTCGAAGTGCTGCGCCAGGGTCAACGCGAGGTTTTGCCTTACGAGGAAAAATTCGGAGTCAAAGTTTTGTGGTCAGCAGCCATTACTAAAAATCTAAACAGCAACCAATCAACTGATCTTGAGTCGCTGGTCAATGCAGGAGCCTCGGCTTTTACAAATGATGGTCTTGGAGTTCAAGATGACGAATCAATGTCCATGGCATTTTCCCGATTGCAGAAGTTGACTGTTCCCCTTCTGCAACACGCAGAGTTCCTTGGGCACGGCGGATCTATGGCGCCCGGTCCAATTCAACAAAAACTAAATGCAAAACCTTACCCCGATGAGCCCGAGTGGAAAATGGTCGAGCGGGATCTTAAAATTTTAAGAAATTTTCCGAAAGCTCGGTATCATGTCTTGCATGTCTCTAGTGCAAGGACCATAGATTTAGTTCGCGCAGCTAAGCTCGAAGGCTTGCAAGTCACTGCAGAAGTTAGTCCACATCATTTATTTTTTAATACCGAGACGATTGATGCCGAGAATCTTTCGTTTAAGATGAATCCACCAATTCGATCAAAATTGGATCAAGAAGCCCTATGGCAGGCTGTGACTGAAGGCACAATTGACTTTGTGGCGACCGATCATGCTCCGCACGAGATTGCAAAAAAGTCCGGCTCCGTTGAGGATGCGGCGTTTGGAACTCTGGGACTTGAAACAACACTCAGAGTACTTCTGGATCGTTGGATGTCCGGAGAGTTGAGCCCGCAAAGACTGGTCGAAGTATTTTCAAAACGCCCCGCTGAGTTCCTCTCTTTACCAAAGGCATTTGGCGATTTTAAAATTGGTTATGAATTTCATGGAGTGCTAGTTGATACGCATGCGCCGGCACGACCCTTCTTGATGAAAGAAATTTCGAGTCTTTCAAAAAACAGCTGTTTCACCGGTGCTAATTTACCGGGTAAAATAAAAGGCGCATTTCATGGAGAGCAAATTTTTGAATTTGTATGAAGTCTTCTCTCAAATTAAATTTCATCCTGTTGTTCATCTTCCCACAGAATATGAGATCCTGGATTTTAGCAACGGCGTTAATTCCAATTCCATGAGCGATTATTCAATTGGAAAATATAACGAACACAGGCCATCCATGTACACATCGGATCTTTTTGGCAAACCCGGATCG
>JACMMZ010000124.1 GCA_014378775.1 Pseudobdellovibrionaceae bacterium | reverse complement strand
CGCCGAGCTTAGATGGAACAATCTTGAGTGGCGGAGTTCGAAGAAGCGTTATTGATCTTTTGAAATCTTGGAATTTACCGATCGTAGAACGCAAATTAAAAATCTCGGAAGTTATTGCCGCAAAAAATAAGGGAACTTTAAAAGAAGCTTTCGGAACCGGAACGGCTGCAGTCATTACACCCATCGAAGAGCTGGCTTCAAAAGACTGGAAAATCAAACTTTCAGCCAACGGCCAAAAAGGCGAATTATCCCAAAGAATCTATGATGAATTGGTCGGAATTCAATACGGCCATTTAGAAGACAAATTAGGTTGGCTGCAAACCCTAGAAACCTAACATCTTTTAAGAAAGACATTAGGATTTGCTCTGCCAATCCTAATGCTCGTCCGAAATAAGCCAAAGCGACAAGGCATGCAAAACATCCGATAAGTTATATTATGTTACAAAAAGTCTGCGGATGGGGTTTTACTTGTTCCAAAGCTTAAAGCCATAGCTCTGAGCCTTTTCTAAATCTGATTCTAAAATCTCGTACACGTTATGATTCCCGGTGGCCGATCCGCAGACTTGAATTCTCATCATGCCGTCGTTTTGATTCATCGATGAAAAAACCGCGATCTCTTTAAGTTCTTTTTGCATGATAGCCAAAGCAATCAGTTTTCCTTGCGAACATTGTAATGTTCCATCGACTTTGGCGACTTTAACTTTTTTCATATTTGCGGCTCCTTTTTCAAGGGTCATTTTCGGTGTTTCATCTGTTTTTGTGTTATTAAAACGGCGTTGATTCCCACAATTTGTGGTTGAACAAGCCGTTACAAAAGCAAAACTTAAAAGTACGAATAAATATTTCATAAAACCTCACGTTAAAAAAATTAATTAACTAAATAGGGAATCATACCTTTTGTTTGCGGGACGAGATCAACTTGGTAAACGTTGGCTTCACCGGAAATAAAATAAAGACTATTTCCATCAGCACTCGGTTTTGACATGACCCCTTTTCCTGGATCAAAGGCCGCTTGATCGGCGCCGGTTAGTAAATCAATCGCCTTCAGCGATCCCTGAGATTCGCCGTATATTACGGAGCCACCAACTAATAAAGGCTCGGTACTCATTCCCATGATATTAGTTTTTTTCCAGTTTACGTCGCCGGTTTTTTTATTAAGGCTGACGACGGATCCGGTGGAGGTACTTAAGATAAGTTTATTGCCCGTGATCAACGGAGCGGTGGCACCACCGGTTGGATATTTCCAAATAATAGATCCATTGTCTTGAGACAAACAGTAAAGCTTGTCATCGTAGCTGTTGATAAAAATATTTTCTTCATCCAACACTGGCGTAGCATCGATATCTTTGAAGCGGCCATTTTTATTTAAACTGACTTCCCATTGGGGCGTTCCTGTTGTGGCATTGATCGCGACGATTGAACCATCGCTAAATCCACTGTAGATTATTCCATTTTTGAAAGTCGGGCGACTGCCACCCCGAATGGTCATCTTCGCTGTGGTTTCCTGACGAGAATAAACCCAAACCTGTCTGCCCGTTTGAGCTTCTAAACTAAATAAGGAGCTGGCTCCGTTAAGAAAATAAACAATTCCGTTATACACCAAGGGTTGCGAGGTGATTTCAGCCTTGGTATCAAATTTCCAATTGATTTGACCGGACTCTGCGTTGATGGAATACATGATTCCATCAAGTCCGCCGACAAATAACGCATCATTCACGACGGTACCGGAAGCTTCAATTCCGTATTTGAGGATTACTTTCCAATTCAAAAACTTTGAATTTTTATCATAGCTGGCTAATCCATCGATCGCGTTGGCAACAAGCACCGAGTTTTTATAAAGGATCGGCGTGAATAAGTTTACCTTGCGGTAAAAATCATTTTTACTGACCAAGGCATCATGAACCCAAATAGGCTTTAAGTTCACCGCGATGGCTTCATTGGCGTTGTTAAAATTGTTTTTATTGGCGTATTGTTTAACTGACTGACAACTGGAAAAAGTCACATTCAAAAAAAGAGCGGTCACAATTTTAGCGTAAGCCTTATTCATTAGGTCCCAGAGGCTTTCTTAAACTGAATCAAACGTAAAATCCGTTCGGCATGTTGAGAGTTTTCAGCCGAACCTTCGGTTTTATCATTTTTTACCGAAATAAGAATTTCTTCGGCTTTTTTGAGATCATTCATTTTTTGGTAACATAATGACTGCATAATTTTAACTTCTGAATGCGCAAATTTAGCTGTGCTCAATTTTAACAGCTTATCCCAAACTTTTAAAGCCTCTTCACATTGATTATTATCGGCAAGGAGTGAGCCCAGTTTCTTCTGCACAAGCACTGAAGTCAGATCATTAGACTGACTATCCACCTTCTTTAACACCTCTAAAGCTTCAACGTTTTTCTTTTCATCGAGCAAAATTTCTGACAAGTATAATGCGGCCATTTCGGTGGCCACAGATTTTTTATTCTCCGAAATAAATTTCGAAAGATTCGCTGACAAAGGTGCCCGCATTTTTTCAGCCTTGGCTGCCGCATCGAAAGAATCTTTACCATCCGCTTTTTTATCCGCTTTTACCAAAGGATTTGAAGGAGTTTGAGGAGCTATGCTTTTGGTCATTTCTTCTTTGTATTTAGTGTAATCAAGTTCAATCATGGAAAACTTCTCCTGCGTTTCAATTTCATTTTTTTTCGATGAATTTGAAATAAAAGTCGCAATCAATCCGATTGCGATCAAAGCAAAAAAAGCACCTGCAATTAATTTTCCATTTTTTTCTAAAAATTCCATTTGTATTCCTTTTTCTTTGGTGTTCGTGCGTTTTGATTAGCGATTATTAACTTCTTTTAGTGTGGTGAAAGCTCGATTTGATTTACCCGGGTGGCGTTGTTTCAATCGTCCGATCGTGATGATTCTCTCTTCAGCGGAACGATCAGCTGCAATATTAGTTGGGATATTATCGCGTTTAGCAATTTCAAAAACCTTTTTAACATTATCATAAACTTTGCGCGTTTTCTCAAAAGCTCGATCCGGAGAATAACCTTCAAGTTCGACAAACACATTCATCAAACCGCCCGCATTGACCACATAATCTGGAGCATACAAAATTCCCAATTCACGAAGAGCTTCTCCGTGGCGCGTTTCTGCTAATTGGTTATTGGCTCCGCCGGCAATAATCTGACATCTAAACTGAATGATCGTTTGATCATTGACCACGGCTCCCATGGCACAAGGCGCTTGAATTTCACATTCAACCCCTAAAATGGCTTCCGGAGAAACAACTTCAACTCCGAATTGATCGTGACATTTTTTTACTCGCGCTTGATCGATATCGGATACAATTATTTTTGCACCCTCTTCGTGAAGATATTTAACTAAATGCGATCCCACATTTCCTAATCCTTGAACCGCGACACGCATTCCTTTCAAGGCATCAGTTCCCAGTTTTTCATGAGCCGACGCTTTGATTCCCATCAAAACCCCGTGAGCCGTGTACGGAGACGGATCACCTGATCCACCAAAATCTTTGGGAATACCGGTCACCCAAGGTGTTTCCATATAAACATGTTCCATATCATTAACGCTTGTTCCGACATCTTCTGCCGTGATGTATTTTCCATTGAGCGAATTGACGAAGTGACCGAACGCACGAAAGAGACCTTCGGTTTTCATCGTTTTCGGATCTCCGATGATAACGGCTTTTCCTCCGCCTAAATTTAATCCGGCGGCAGCGGCTTTGTAGGTCATGCCTTTTGAAAGTCTTAAAACGTCGATCAAGGCTTCTTCTTCGGTTTTGTAGTTCCACATGCGTGTGCCACCCAAGGCCGGGCCCAGAGCCGTATTATGAATCGCGATAATAGCTTTGAGGCCGACGTTTTTATCCTGACAAAACAAAATTTCTTCGTGATCTCCGTATTTACCGATCAGTTCGAAAGTATTAGACGACATGTGTGTAACTCCTGTGTTTTCAAGTAGAGAAAGGAAATTCTTGTTTGAATTTCGCCATTTAGCTAGTTGTTACACTTCGCGCTAATAAGATTTATTTGTTGTGTAAAGCCAGTTACCTTAAGGGCTTTTTTGAAGTTGTTAAAGAATAATCTTCGATTTTGAAGCTGCTTTTTTTATAGGTGTTCGAGATGAACACCGTAAATGAATGGGATCTGAGGTCTGAAGCACGGACCATTTCCGTCGCTAGCCTTATTTCAGAAGGCTGTTGCTTGGTATCGGTGCAAATCAGTCTAAAATTCACTTTGAGAAATTTTTCAGGTTGGTTTTTTTCTTTGATCACGACCTCGTCGAATCGTGCGTAAACGTCGCAAGTCTTGTTGCCGTCAATAACTTCGCCCTTAATTTCAGATTTAAGGAGACCATCAAACTGGATGCGGGACGCATAGTCCCCGCTCCATAATATAAGGGCTGATACAACAGATGATATGATCATCTGTTCATTATTCTAAGTTTTGAAACTCTTCTGCAAGTCTTTTTTGTGCTTTCGATTCAGACGGCTGATAATATTTTTTCTCTTTAGCAAAAGTAAGAAACTTTTTATCGGTTTTGACCTGAACGGCTTCAGCCGCAATCGAGAATGTTTTTGAACCGTCTTGTACGCGCTCTTGAACCGCAACTCGAACGTCTTCAACACTTGATTTAATCTGATTGTGTAATTCATTTTGCGCTTTAGAATTTTCAACAATGAGACGGTTAAAATCAGTCGCTGCCATGGTACTTAACGAAGTAGCTAAAACGGTTATTGCTGCGATAAATACTTTTTTCATATAAACTCCTTTTAAATAGTTTCTGTATACTTAAGGGTAATGCCATTCCAATGCCAAGCCAGCGTCTCGAATTGAATCATTCAAATATCGTACAAAAGAGCTGAGATTCCCCGCCCCTGAGTCCTGTGTATTTATTTTATACACCGGGTGCCAGGTCTCGGCGGAAAGTAGACTTTTGAGGTGAAAAGTTTTAAAGATGACAGTCTATGCCACAGACCAAAATGCAGTCCTTTTTTTCAACTCAAGTTTACTTTGAAAAAGTAAGACCGGTGACACATAGCTGGTCCTTATCTGATCTTAAAAAAGAAACCCGCCAGATTCAAAATACTGATCTTCCAGGTCAAATGTGGTCTAAACAAAATTATAAAAATGGCTTTACCAGCTACGGGTCGAATGAATCTGGATACGATCGCTTACAGCGCGTTTCATCCACTTTTAGCGGCTTAGAAAAATCGGTGGATCAGCACGTCGCAAAGTTTATTAAAGCATTAGAATTTGATATCAAACCGCGCGATTTGATCATGACTCATTGCTGGGTCAATGTGATGGGAAAAAATGCCAATCACTTATGCCATGCTCATCCCCTTTCAGTCATCAGTGGAACATTCTATTTGGAGGCTCCCAAAAGCGTAAGCCCCTTAAAACTGGAAGATCCGCGCATGCCTTTATTTATGAATTCACCCGGGATAAAAACCCGCGCGAAATCATCTAACAAACGGCACGTAGAGATTCAGCCCAAGAGCGGATACGTGGTGTTATTTGAAAGTTGGCTGAAACACGAAGTCCCGGCGAATTTAAGCCAAAAAGAACGACTGAGTATCAGTTTTAATTACGGCTGGAAATAAAATAATTTAACTTAAATTAAAAAAATAAATAGAGGTCAGTATGAAAATAAAATTAAATGAAATCCCAGAAGATGGTCGCGAATATAGCCTTAATCGCACCACCGGAGAAATCAATTCTGATTTGCAAGATTTGATTGCCGATCATCCCTACGAGCTTAAGTTTTCGATTCGTCCGCTTAACAGCAAAGATTACGAACTCAAAGGGACTTTAGAAACTCACACCAAAGAATTATGTTCCTTATGTGGCGAAACATTTAAATTTCCAGTGAAGACAAAAATTCATGAAATTTTAATTGAATCCGCGGGATCAGATAAGGAATTGGAAAAACAATCACGATCAAACCATTTCTCAGAATTGAATGAATCAGGACCGTCTGTTATCGAATACAATGATGCGACTTTTGAAGTTGGTAAATTCACCCACGAAGTAATTGGCCTGAATGTTCCCTTTAATCCAAAGCCTGATTTGGACGCCGACGGCAGCTGCAAAGTTTGTCTTCAAACCAACATGAATCAAACTTTTAGATATGATGAAGATATGGGCACTTTTGAAAAGGCCAAGGATAAGGAAAATCCGTTTAACGTTTTAAAGGGAATCAAGATTAACTAAAGCCTTGCTTAAAAGGCCAATTTCATTCATTAATATTATCTTTTGAAAAAATTAAATTAACGGAGGAATTATGCCTACACCGAAGAAGAAAACATCGAAATCACGCCGAGATATGAGACGTTCACATGACGCTATTTCTGCACCTGCTACAGCCATTGATAAAAAATCAGGCGAACTTGTTCGTCCGCACGTTGCTTTCAAAGCCGCTGATGGCGCTTTATTTTACAAAGGTAAACAAATCAGCGCATCTAAATCTAAAGCTTAATTAGGTCTATGTTTAAATCTAAAATCGCCGGCGTTGGCTCTTTCTTACCCGAGAAAGTTTTAACCAATCATGATCTCGAGAAACTTGTCGAAACAAGTCACGATTGGATCATTCAACGCACAGGAATTGAACGACGACATATCATCGCCGAAGGCGAAGGTACCTCTGACATGATCGTTCGGGCCGCGCAAAAAGCTCTGCTTGATGCAAAAATGCAAGCGACTGATCTTGATCTGATTTTAGTCGCCACACTCTCCGGCGATTTCAAAATGCCCGCGACTGCTTGTATCGTTCAAACTAAATTGGGCGCAAAAAACGTGATGGCTTTTGATCTGAACGCGGCCTGCTCTGGATTTCTATACAGCCTAATTGTGGCTGATCAATTTATTAAAACTGGTTTCTATAAAAATATTTTAGTGGTCGGAGCTGAAAGTTTATCGCGTATTGTGAATTATAAGGACCGCGATACCTGTATCCTTTTTGGTGATGGCGCCGGAGCTTTCATTTTAACTCAGGCCGATGAAAAAGATACCAACGTCATTTTGACCGGTCATGCTCACGCCGAAGGTCAGCACGCCGAATTATTGTGGGCTGAAGGCGGCGGAACTAAAGTACCTTTCGATCAAGAGGTTTTAGATAAGGGATCGCACTTTATGCAGATGAAGGGTAAAGAAATTTTTAAAAACGCTACGCGAACCATGGCCGCTTGTTGCAAAGAAGCACTTGAGGCTACCAATACAAAACCAGAACAAGTTGATTGGATCGTCCCGCATCAAGCTAACTTAAGAATTATCGAAGCGGTCGCGGGTCAGTTTAATTTTCCCATGGAGCGTGTGATCACCACCGTTCACGAAACTGGAAATACCTCAGCCGCATCGATCCCGCTCGCTTTTGATGCCGGAATCAAAGATGGTAAAATTAAGCGCGGACAATTAATTTTACTAACCGCTTTCGGTGCGGGATTAACTTCAGGTTCCGTTTTACTAAGATACTAAAGATGACATCACCAATTCAATCTTCCAAGTCGGCCGCTTTTCTTTTTCCCGGACAAGGCAGTCAAACGGTCGGTATGGGGAAATTTCTTTTCGATAATTTTTCCCAGGCTCAAAATATTTTTGAAGAAGCAAGCGATGCGATATCAGTGAACATGAAAAAATTATGTTTCGAATCCGATGAGAAAACTTTAGCCTTAACTGAAAATACTCAACCCGCTTTGTTAACGGTATCGACCGCAACATCAATGGTGATTCAAAAACAATTCGGCGTAACCGCATCCAGCACCGCAGGACACTCGATCGGAGAATATTCATCATTGGTTTTGAGTCGAGTCATCAAATTTACCGACGCGGTCCGGGCCGTTAAATTTCGTGGACAAGCGATGCAAAACGCCGTTCCGGTAGGAATGGGCGGCATGACGGCAACCTTAGGATTAAATGAAGAACAAACAAAGTTTCTTTGTTTATGGACAGAAAAAAATTCCGGATTTAAACCGGTCAGTCCCGCGAATTACAATTGCGACGGACAAATTGTCATCAGTGGAAATTTGAAAGCTTTGAATTGGTTGAAGGATCACTTTAAGCCCGAAATTTTTCCAGAAAATAATTTAGGCGAAGCTAAACGATGTAAATTAATTCCCTTAACTGTGTCAGCGCCCTTTCACTGTGAAATGATGAAGCCCGCTGAAGATCAAATGCGAACCTTTTTAAATAAAATTCAGTTTGGCCCGGCCCAAATTTCCGTGATTCAAAACGTTCATGCTCAAGTGGAAACCGATGCCGATAAGTTAAAGGAAAATTTAATTCGGCAGGTGTCGGCTCCGGTGTTATGGACTCAAAGTATGATGACCTTAAGATCACTCAACCACCCGGTCGTGATTGAAGTGGGAAACGGTAGCGTGCTTAAAGGCCTGTTGAAAAAAATTGATGGGGAATTTTTCCGGGTATTTTCTGCTAATAATTTAGAAGATCTTAAAGGTCTTGAGAACCTTTAAAGTCTTTAATGAGTGAGCTTTTTGCTTGAGTAAACGCTCTAATTGGATCATGCTAGTTGCTTATGAAATCTCCGTTGATCAGTCTTGAAAATAAGAATATATTTGTAACCGGTGGAAGTCGCGGAATTGGTGCTGCCATCGTCAAACAATTATCAGATCTTGGCGCCAAGGTGGCCTTCACTTATTCCAGTCAACAAGCGGCCGCCGAAGCCGTTTTAGCGAATCTTTCAGGCGACGGACATAAATGTTACCAGCTGGATGTTTCAAAAAGTGCTGAGGTTGAATCCGTGGGTCAGAAAGTTATGACCGACTTGGGCCAAATTCACGGCGTGGTGAACAATGCCGGAATCACCAAAGATCAGTTGATCTTAAGAATGAAAGATGAAGATTTTTCTCAAGTGATTAAAACAAATCTAGAAGGCATTTTTTTCGTCACAAAGTTTTTTTCAAAATCCATGCTTAAAAATCGCCAAGGATCCTTTGTTAATATCTCGTCGGTGGTCGGATCCAGTGGTAATGCTGGTCAATCAAATTATGCTGCCAGTAAAGCCGGTCTTGAGGGTTTTACGAAATCCATTGCGCTGGAATTTGCCTCTCGTCAAATTCGCGCTAACGTGGTTTCTCCGGGATATATTTCCAGTGATATGACCAATAGCTTAACGCCAGAACAGTTAAAATATTTCGCAGACCGCATTCCCTTAGGGCGCCCCGGAGAACCCGTCGAGATCGCCCAAGCCGTGGCGTTTTTGCTGAGTGATGCGGCTTCCTATATTACTGGACAAACACTTCACATTAATGGTGGATTGTATTTAGCATAAGTAAAATTTTATTTTAGAAAACGAACCTCTTTTTATTTAACTTAAAAATTAACTGAAAAATATAACTAAGGAGACCAAAATGGCTGTACAAGAAAAAATCAAAGATATCATCGTAGAACAATTAGGCGTGACACCAGAAAAAGTAAAACTGGAAGCTAAGTTCATTGAAGATTTAGGCGCTGACAGTTTAGATATCGTTGAACTCGTCATGGCCATGGAAGAAGAATTCGATCTTGAAATTCCTGATGAAGACGCAGAGAAATTAAAAACAGTTAACGATGTTCAATCTTACCTTGTTTCTAAAGGTAAAGCTTAATCGTTTCTATGACGACTCTTCGAAAAAATGGACAAAAGCGTGTTGTTGTAACGGGCTTAGGAGCTGTAACTCCTTTAGGTTTGACCATGGATCAAACCTGGGAAAATGCGGTCAAAGGCGTTTCCGGTATTGATACCATCACCCGTTTTGATTCATCCACTTTTGATGTGCATTTTGCCGGTGAAGTAAAAAACTTTGTCTGTGATGAAATCGTGGATAAAAAAGATCAAAAAAAAATGGATCTTTTTATCCAGTACGCTATGACGGCCACCAGTCATGCGATGAAAAATTCTGAATATAAAATCAACGAAGCCAATGAAAATCGAACGGCGGTTTTTGTTGGATCTGGTATGGGCGGATTACCTCTGATCGAAGAGCAACATCAAAAAATGCTCGAGCGTGGACCTTCTCGTGTATCGCCTTTTTTTATTCCATCCGTTATCACCAATCTTGCTCCGGGCTGGATTTCGATAGCTTACGGAGCTAAAGGACCTAACTTTACCATCACTTCGGCTTGTGCCACGGGGGTTCATTCGATCGGTGAGGCTTACAATTACGTTCGCTTTGGTCTGATGGACGCGGTTATCGCCGGCGGTGCTGAATCGACAATTTGTGGCTTAGCTATTTCCGGCTTTAGTAATATGCGGGCGTTGTCTACCCGAAATGACGATCCGAAAAAAGCCTCAAGGCCGTGGGATAAAGACCGCGATGGATTTGTCTTAGGTGAAGGGTGCGCGATTTTTATTGTTGAATCTCTTGAATCCGCCTTGAATAGAAACGCCAATATTTTGTGTGAAATATCCGGTTACGGGGCTTCATCTGATGCTTACCATATCACTTCACCCGATCCAGAAGGAAAAGGTTTTGTTTCCGCCATGCAAATGGCCATGAACGATGCGGGATTAAATCCCGATCAAATTTCTTATGTGAATGCTCACGGGACCAGTACCCCAACCGGAGATCCTCTGGAATCAAAAGCGATTAAAAATGTGTTTAAAGATCATTCTAAAAAAGTTTGGATTTCTTCCACAAAATCCATGACCGGACATTTGTTAGGCGCCGCCGGCGCGGTCGAATCGGCGTTTTGTGTTAAAGCGCTCCAAACTCAAATTGTTCCTCCTACCATTAATTTGGATTCACCAAGTCCTGAATGTGATCTGGATTATGTTCCACTTACAGCGCGCGATGCCGGTGGCAAATTAGAGCACGTGATGAATAATTCTTTTGGTTTTGGTGGCACTAATAGTTGTTTGATTTTTTCGAAATATAAATCATGAAGAATATCTATATCGCTTGTGATCATGCAGGATTCGATCTCAAAGAATTGGTCTTGAAAAGTTTCCCGCAATTGATTGATCTGGGAACGAAAAGTTCTGATTCTGTGGATTATCCTGATTACGCCAATCGTGTATGTGAAAAAATGAAATCAGATCCTGATTCATTAGGCATTTTAATTTGTGGCTCGGGCCAAGGTTTGTGTATGCGGGCAAATAAATTCTCGCATATTCGCGCAGCACTTGTTCATAGCGATGAATCGGCCAAAGTAACTCGTGAACATAACGATGCTAATGTGATTTGCTTGGGATCTCGTTTTACATCTGCGGAAAATGCCATAAAATGGATCAATATTTTCATAAATACTTCATTTTCTGAAGGACGACATCGTCAAAGGGTTGATAAGATTTCTCAATCTACATAGACTAGATGGACTATGTTAGACCAACAAAATCATCAGCCCAAAGATTTAGAAATATTTAATCTCATTGAACAAGAAAATCAAAGACAAGCCAACGGCTTAGAAATGATCGCCTCTGAAAATTATGCATCTCTTGATGTGATGCAGGCTTGCGGCTCTATCCTAACTAATAAATACGCCGAAGGATACCCGAACAAACGTTATTACGGCGGATGCCACGTGGTCGATCAAATCGAAACTTTGGCTATTGAACGCGCCAAAGAATTATTTCAAGTTGGTTTTGCAAACGTTCAGCCGCATTCGGGATCACAAGCCAATATGGCCGTATTTCTAGCCGCTTTAAAACAAGGTGACACTATTTTAGGAATGGATCTTTCCCATGGCGGTCACTTGACCCATGGAAGTCCCGTGAATTTTAGCGGAATTTTATATAAAGGTGCCAGCTACAAATTGGATGCGGAAACGGGTCTGATAAATTACGACACCATCCTAAAAACCGCGCTTGAGGTGAAACCGAAATTAATTATTGCGGGCTACAGTGCCTATTCTCGTCATTTGGATTTTGCAAAATTTAAAGAAATTGCGGTTGAGGTGAATGCCGAATTGTTAGTGGATATGGCGCACTTTTCAGGGATCGTGGCGGCCGGGCTTCATCAAAGTCCCGTTCCCTTTGCGGATTACATGACCACCACCACTCACAAAACTTTACGCGGCCCGCGCGGTGGAATTATTTTAACGTCATCGGAAGAAAAAGCTAAACTTGTTAATTCAAAAATATTTCCTGGCATTCAGGGCGGACCGCTTGAGCACATCATCGCCGGTAAAGCGATCGCTTTCAAAGAAGCTCTCAGACCTGATTTTAAAATCTACATGCAACAAGTTTTAGATAACGCCAAAGCTTTAAGTGAATATTTGATGGCAGAAGGATTTCATTTAGTGACTGGTGGAACCGATAATCATTTGATGTTGATTGATTTATCTTTAAGTCGTGGAACCGAAGCTCTCACCGGCAAAATTGCGGAAGCCATTTTAGATCAGGCCGGAATCACGGTGAATAAAAATACCGTGCCAAACGAAAAACGTTCGCCGTTTGTCACCAGCGGCATTCGCATTGGAACTCCGGCCCTCACCACTCGAGGAATGAAAATTCCCGAGATGAAACAAATTTCAAAATGGATCACTGACGTTCTTAAGCAGCCGGAAAACACCGACCTTCATTTAAAAATACAACAGCAGGTGAAAGAATTATGTCAAAATTTTCCTATTTACCGATAAGAGCTATTTTATCTTTCTTTTTGTTAGTCGGTTGCAGCACCGATCCGGTTCGCACTCACGTTAAAGATGAAGGCCCCGCTTTTGAAGTTAACAAAGAGCAAAACTCCATTAAAAAAACGGAACAAACTGAACCGACTCGAATCAAAAGAAAAAAACCACTTTTCGACTGGCCTGTTTGGGAAGCCCGAATGTCCCGCGGTTTCATGCCGCGCGTGAAACGCAAAGGAAGAAGACCTGGTCGACCGCATAAAGGAATTGATCTGGCGGCTCAGCGGGGCGTTCCCGTTATGGCCAGCACCAACGGGGTGGTTATTTATACTGGAAAAGATTTTAACGGCTTCGGTAAAATGATCATGATTGAAACCACCGGCGAAAATTCTGGTTTCGCTACGCTATACGCGCATTTAGATAAAATCGTGGTTTATGATGGCCAAAAAGTGACTCAAGGTGAAGTCATCGGGGCCTTAGGCAACACCGGTCGTTCATCAGGTCCTCATTTGCATTTTGAAATTCGAAAATCAGACGGCATACCGGTCGATCCTTTAGCCTACTTACCAGCCGGTAAAGATTTAACAAATGATGTTGATGATCCAAGCGCTCCGGAAGAGTGATTGATTGATTTATTTCAGACATAAAAAAACCCGGTATAAAAACCGGGTTTTTTAATTCCAAATTGAATTGTTTGAAATTAGAAGCTGTAATTTAAGATAGCTTCGTAAGCTACATAGTCATTAGAACTTGTGGTGTCTTTGTTGTTGTTTGAATCGTAGATTGAAAGACTTGAAACTTTCTCATCTGCCGCTTGAGACGCAATCATCTTGTCTTGGGAGACTAATAAATTAATATTGAAACCAGACAAAGCAGCTGGTGAATAATTGACGCCTGTTTCTAAATACACACGTTCACGCTGATTTCTAAAGGCTTCACCGTCTTGGGTATTCATAACGTAACCAGCCAGTTGGTAAAAAGAGATCGCATCGTTGATTGCGTAACCAACACCAGGAATTACAGAAATTTTAGTTCCCATGGCGCGACCATCGATAAATTGTACTGCACGAAATTCATTATAAAGAGTTGCTGAAAATTTTGGATTAATAGCAATTGTTGAATTTGACGATAAAGTATAACGATGATCAGCACCACCGCCGGCAAAAGAATTACGATCAACAAATCGTAAATTAAAGCCGAAAGCTGTTCGGTCAGTTCCGACGAAATTTGTTAATGTTGTGTTGATGTAAGGCTCAAGAAACATTGAACGAAAATTATTCTTGGCTAGTTCTTCATTACGTAGCTCTTTGTAATGTTTATTTGTAGCCGATTCAAAAGCGACGCTCAAACCTGTTTTGGTTGCTTCCGAAATTTGATATTTTCCACCGATAACAGTAGCTGATTGGACGGCCTCAGTGCCTTTGTAAGTTGATTGATCTGCTGTTGTATCGGAAGTGATTGATCCACCGAAGTCATTTTTCGGAGCGGCTGCTGGTGCTGCCGTTGTTGAAGTGCCCGTGGGTGGAAGAACCTCATTAGGAGTCGTTACTGAAGTGGTTTGTTCAACCGGAACTGCTGTTGTTTGGATTTCAGAAGCGGCTTTTTTAGCGGCTTTTTTCTGAATGGCTTTGTTCATTTTTGCCGTGTTTATTTTGTTCGTCGTCGCGGTTGTTGTCGCGGTTGTTGTCGCTGCTGTAGCTACTGCTGAAGCTGCAATAAGGCATACTAGAGTTAACATTTTCATTATATCCCCCTAAGGATTTTATTTTTTTGCGGATTAACCGCGGTTTGGCAGGATATTGGCTAAAATAAAAGATTAAGGCAACTTTTAAATGCTAAAGTAGATCAGCTATGTACTTTTTTTATTGAAACGTTGTTTAAAAAAACCAACGATTAAGGGCACAACCGACAAAGCCACAATGCCCATAACCAAAAGTGTAAAGTTTTCACGTATAATAGGTATTTGTCCGAAGAAATACCCGGCTAAGCAAAAAGTTGAAACCCACAGAACCGACCCGCTAGCTGAAAGGAATAAGAAGTTTCGGTAAGGCATTTTCGTTAATCCACCAACAAAAGGAGCTAATGTTCGAACGATTGGTAAAAAGCGCGCAATGACGACCGCCATTTGTCCCCGTCTGATATAAAATTCTTCGGTTTGCTGCAAATATTTAATGTTAAAAAGACCTGATAGGAAATGTTTTTTCTCAAAGAGGCTTCGCCCGTATTTTCGACCAACAAAGTAATTAGTGCTATCGCCAATAATTGAAGCGCTGACTAACAAAGGGATATAAATTCGAATATCAAAAGAAGGCGACGCTGCGGACAAAGCCCCCACGGCAAACAAAAGCGAATCGCCGGGTAAAAAGGGCATGAAGACTAAGCCGGTCTCGGCAAAGATCACGAAAAAAATAAGCGCGTAAAGCCAAACTCCCATTTGAAGAGCTAAAGTGTTAATGAGGACGTCAACTTGAAGGATCATTTGAAAAAAATTAAGGACGGTTTGAAAAAATTCAGTCATGGCTTCAAACTTTAATAGTCCGCACAGCTTGAGTCTATGACTATCTTATTATTTTAATTTATTGCGTTCCACAACTTCATCCAGGCTACGGTAGAAAGATCCCGGCGAGATCTCAGCATTGATATTTTCCACATTAAAAGATTTTTCGTTCGATAAATAAGATGTTGCCACGATTTGGTGCTGGGCTTGATTATTTCTAACGACTGTAACAACTAAAATATAAACGTTGCAATTAGCTTGAATGCAACGGGCTCTGATATCTAATTTCGTGCCGGTGTCATCATCGGTATAAATACCGTAAACATCCTGGCCGTTGATGTGCGTGGTGGTAATTGGAATGAATTTTTTAGATGGCGTTTGAATCTCGGCATTCACGGTAAAAGTGCCTGCAACGGCTTCACCCGGTAATTCGATGACCGAAATCGTGTAGAGCAAATTTTGATTGTTGGCGCGATCAATAGATGGGTTTGAAACCCCCGGGTTGACGATGTTGGCTTCGGTTTGTCTGACTGCTCGTATGCCTGAAGCTTTTTTAGCACAGGAAAAACTGAAAGCAGATAAAACAACCACGATGGATACGGCTAAATGGGTCAGTCTTAATGTTTTCATGAAATGTCTCCTGTTGAACAATTAACTTCAAGTTTGAGACCATGTCTCAAAGCTGATCGAAACTTGTTTCATTCTGATAAAGTCTGGTTTGAAAGGCGCAAACCGTCTTTGTTGGGGACGGTTTTGCGAATCATGCTAGATTGAATGTGGTATTGAGGTGTCTAACTGAGGGTGACCTGTACCCCCATTTGACACCCCCAGTTTTGTCACGTCATAATTAGGTTATGGCAGCTAAAAAAACGGCGTTGATTTTATCTGGTGGTGGGGCTCGTGGAGCCTATCAAGTTGGCGTTCTTAAAGGTCTAGCTGAAATTTTGAAAGCTAAAAAAGTTGATAATCCATTTAAAATACTTTCTGGTGTGAGCGCCGGAGCGATTAATACGGCGATGCTTGCCGGAAGCCCCGATGGGTTTACTACTTCAGTCGAGAAACTGATTTATTTGTGGTCGCAGATTAAATCCGATCAAGTTTATCAAATGAATATCTTGTCATTGAATAGCATTTCACTCACCAATTTACTCAAAGGTGGGCGAGGTCTTAAATTTAATTCCTTACTTGATACCGACCCTTTAAGAAAACTTTTGAGCCATCATATTAATTTTGATCAAATTGAAGAAAATATTAAAAATAAAAAGTATGACTCCGTTATTATTACCGCGAATAATTATTTTGATAATGCGGCGGTCAGTTTTATTAATCATCACAAATCAGTCACTCATACTTTCGAGAACTGGAATGATTCACGCCGAATTCCTGAATACACCAAAATTGGACTCGATCACGTGATGGCCTCATCAGCTATTCCCATTCTTTTTCCCCCGATCAGTATCAATGGAGCCGATTACGGAGATGGTTGCGTGCGAAACAGCACCCCGTGCAGTCCGAGCCTTCGAATGGGTGCCGATCAGCTTTTTGTGATCGGAGTCCGGACACAAAAACCATTTGAATCGAGTTCTAAGAAAAAAATCAGCCACCCCGATGATCCGAAGCACGCCTCTTTTATTACCATTATGAATACTTTACTTAATGCTGTTTTACTTGATTCGGTGGAGCAAGATGTTCAGCGCATTTTACGAGTGAATGAACTCGTTCGCAAAGTGAAAGATGGTAAAAAAACCGTGTTGACTAAAGATTCAAATTTAAGAGAAATTCCGGCATTGTGTATTTCTCCGAGCATTAACATCGGTGAATTAGCCCGGCAGTATGCTCACCGATTACCGCGTATTGTACGAACCAGTTTAAATACTTTTGGATCTTTAGATGATGCAAATGAAATTATAAGTTATCTGATGTTTGATGCTGATTTTTGTAAAAAATTAATTGCTTACGGTTACGATGACGCTTTTAATGCCGAAAAAGAAATTCACCAGTTTTTTGATATTTAAATTCAAGGGAGAGTTTAAAAATGAAATGGTTTGTTAATCACAATAGTCGCGTTCACGGGCCTTATGACAGCACTGAAATTCAAGGTCTCATCCAGACGATGGGATCTAATTCTCGATCAACTTATCTTTGGACACGCGGGATTGGTGAGTGGATCACCGCTGATAAGTGGACGCCTTCCATTGCTCAAAGCACACAGTCGGAACGCCTATTTAATACAACCACTAAACAACAACCGGTGGTCAATCAAACTCGTCAAGCTGTGCCGCAGGTACTTGCTGATGACCGCCGTTACAAAGTTCAATATAATTTTGTCGATCAAGCTCCTATGACCAAAGACGAATTATTGAGCTACACATTAAAGCAAGATGACGTGTCTAAAATTGCCGTGTTTGATAGTGCCTCCCAGGAATGGAAAGAGATTTACGCCATTCCCGAAATTTCTCAAAAATTAGGAATATCTCGGCGGAAAAATGCCCGCGTTCCGATTTTGGCGCAGTTTATCGGTGCCTCCACCAAAGATGTAAAAGTCAGTTCACGCGTGGTCACCATTAGTATCGGTGGTATGGGGCTTACGGATACGTTTGATTTAAGTATCGGTGATACGATCCGAGGCCAGATCACCAGCCCACAGTTTTTTATGCCATTAAATATTGAAGCCGAAGTGACTTACACCGGCTCCGACGGTTACGTGGGATCTAAGTTTTTTCAGCTCAATGATGATACGCTGGCGCTGATCACCGAATACGTTAACAAATACAGCGATAAGGATTAAGCTTTAATAGCTAAAGTGCATTCGCGCTTGGTGGAAAAACCTTTTCTCAAAAATAATTTAAATCCGTTTTGCTTGAGCGCGCGGTTCAGGGCGCCCGTTTTTGAATAGGACGCAAAAACACAAATCGGTGCGCTGTGTTCTTTAATAAACTGATCTAAAAAATGAAACTCCCACAGTTTTGAATCCATTTTACTTGAAAAAGCATCGTAGCAAATCACATTAAATTTATTCGGCATTACATTTTGAGCTTGTTGTAAAGCCGGGTAAATTTGGAGTTTATTTTTTAATTGGGTTTTAACTTTTTCGATAGATATATTTATTTTAAGTTGATCGATTAATGAATTGATGACGTGATCGTGAACATCGGATTTTTTTAAAGCACACCAGCTTGAAAAATTTTCGATGAGACCTTCATCTTTTTCAAAACTGACAATTTGTTTAAAATCCCCGGAAGTTAACAGATCAATCAGGATTTCAATATAACCCAACCCCAATCCGACCACCAAGTAGTGAGTCTCGGAAGGCTTTAAAAAGGCCTGAGCTTTCTTGATGGCTTCGCCGTAAACATAAATGGTTTCTGAGGCGGCTCCGGTGGAATAATGCATTTGTTCGGTGTAGGCAAGATTATCAGGATTCCCATCCATTCTTAAGGTGGGACTTCCATCTTGGGTAGTTTCGATCAGCTTTAATCTGTTATTTTGCATTTCAGTCCTAAATGATGTTAAAAACTGGTCATGGAAAAAGGTTGGTCCGGGTTACCCTATCACAGCATCGCAGAGCACTACAAAAGAATCTTTAACGAGAAAGTTTACAAGATTCCTGTAACTGTGGTGGATAACTGTCCGAATCGTATGGGATTAAAGGGGATGAAAACCTGTAGTTTTTGCGATGTTTGGGGATCAGCTGCGCGGGAAGTTTCTTTTCAAATGAGCTTAGATCAGCAAATTATAGATTTTCAAAAGCTGATTGAAAAAAGATATCACGCTAAAAAATTTCTGGTTTACTTTCAAGCCTACACCAATACCTTCACCAAAATTTCGACTTTAAGACAGAACTTTGAAACCGCTTTGAGTTATGATTTTGTAAAAGGCTTTGTGGTGGGAACTCGTCCCGATTGTTTATCCCCGGCCGTTTTAGATTTGTGGCAGGAGTATTATCAAAAATCTTTTGTGGCGGTGGAGCTCGGGGTTCAAAGTTTTTACGATGAACATTTGGAATTTATGCGCCGCGGACACACCGCTGAAGATTCCATCAAAGCTATTCATAAAATCGCAAATTCCACGGCGGTTGATTTAGGAATTCATTTAATCATCGGATCCCCGGGTGAATCTGACCAACAGATTATAGATACGGCTAAGCGCTGTAACGATTTACCGATTACCAATATAAAACTTCATAATTTACATGTGCTTAAAAATACCGAACTTGAAAAGTATTTTAATCAGGGAACTTTTCAGCCTATAGAGCGCGAAGATTATAAAAATAAAGTACTTTTGTTTTTATCTTATCTGCACCCGCGCATAGCGGTTCACCGCTTGGCAGCTTTTGCTTCTCGGTGGGAAGAATTGATTGCGCCAAAGTGGACTTCAGATCGTATGGGAACCCATCAGTTTATTGTCGATCAACTACGTTCAGAACAAGTTTTTCAAGGGTGCTTAGTTCCGCCACAAACAGAATCTGACAAGTATCTATTTGAAAAAATGAAAGACCGTATTGTGCGAATTGATCGCAATTAACAGAGAATTTAAGAAAGTGAAATTTTAAGTCATTTTTCACCAAAAATTTAAGTAAAAAAATAAAAAATTTCACTATTGACACCCTTTTTCGAGAGAGAGAGGTAACTTTGTTTAGGTGGTTTTTGGACCTATTAGCGCACAGCATCTGCCTAAAAGTCGAGCTAGACCTTCAGATTAATTTTCTTTTTTTTGTAAATATAATTGATTCTTTCTCAAATCTACCTCAACCTTATTTTAAGACAAAAGCATGCCTTATAGGATGAGGCTCTACTGTCAAACACTAGATATAGTGTTTCAGGAGGTTTAAAAGACTTTGCAAAAAGTAAAAAACCGCATCAAGCGACCAGAATGGTCAACATTTTTTCTTGAAATATAACATACTGGACTAAAGAATAGTTTGAAACTTTGAGTGAAGTTTTGAAGGGCTCTTTTGTCTTCAAACTCAGAACGGGAAAGTCACGATGACGAACACGAATGTAAATTATAATGGAACACCAAATTTAGAATCAAATCTATCTCACGCCATGAGAGTCAAAAAACGCGATGGCACTTTAGAGCCCGTTGACGTCACAAAGATCGTAGAGCGCGTGAATCGTTGCGGCCAGGGTCTTGGTCAGATTGATCCGCTCCGTGTAGCGACCAAGGCCATCAGTGGACTATATGACGGGGCTACCACAAAAGAATTAGATAATCTTTGTATTCAAACCGCTTCGTTACTTATTGGTGAAGATCCTGAATATTCTCGTTTAGCGGCTCGCCTGCTTTCGACTTATATAGACGAAGAAGTTAAATCTCAAAAAATTGGATCCTTTGCTGATTCAGTATCGGCTGGATTTAAAAACGGACTAATTGCCGAAGATACGCATAATTTTGTGAACACCAACAAAGCTGAATTGTGTGCTGCAATTGAACATTACAAAACCGATCGTTTTGAATATTTCGGGCTTCGCACCGTGTATGATCGCTACTTACTTAAAAATCCTAAAACTCGTCAAGTGTTAGAAAGTCCGCAATACTTTTTTATGCGAGTAGCTTGCGGTTTAGCAACGACCGCTGCTGAAGCGGTGGATTTTTATAAATTGATTTCATCGCATGATTACATGCCGTCAACACCTACACTATTTAATTCAGGCACCTTACGTCCGCAGATGAGTTCATGTTATTTACTGGATTCCCCGGACGATGATCTTAAAGCGATTTACGATAAATACACGGACATCGCTTTGCTTTCAAAATTTGCTGGTGGAATTGGTGTTTCTTTTAGCCGTGTTCGCTCTCGGGGATCTTTAATTAAAGGGACCAACGGTCATTCTAACGGAATCATCCCGTGGTTAAAAACCATGGATTCTTCTGTGGCTGCCGTTAATCAAGGTGGAAAACGAAAAGGTGCAGCCTGTGTTTACTTAGAAACTTGGCATGCTGATATTGAAGAATTTTTAGAGCTTCGTGATAATACTGGTGATGAAGCCAAGCGTACGCATAACATCAACACGGCTAATTGGGTTCCTGATTTGTTTATGAAACGAGTTGAAGCCGATGCCATGTGGTCATTATTTGATCCTCGTGTGGTACCTCATTTTGTAGACACGTTCGGACCGGAATTTGAAGCGGCTTATTTATCCGCTGAATCGGAGCAAAAATTCACAAAACAAATAAAAGCCCGCGATCTTTATTCTCGTATGATGAAGACTTTAGCCCAAACAGGTAACGGATGGATGACGTTTAAAGACGCCAGCAACATGAAAGCCAATCAAACTGGAAAACCGGGAAACGTAATTCACCTTTCTAATTTATGTACTGAAATATTAGAAGTAACTTCGAAAAACGAAACGGCAGTTTGTAACTTAGGTTCCGTCAATCTTTCTCGTCATATTCAAGATGGCGAATTTGATTTTGATAAATTAACTAAAACCGTTCAAACCGCGGTCAAATATTTAGACCGTGTCGTCGATATTAACTTCTACCCGATCGATACGGCTTTAGCTTCGAACAATCGTTGGAGACCCGTGGGATTAGGTATCATGGGTTTGCAAGATGCTTTTTTCCAATTAAAATTACCGTTTGATTCAGACAAGGCTCAAAAATTATCGGCAAAAATCCAAGAAGAGATCTATTTCAGCGCCTTATCAGCTAGTTGTGATTTGGCTGAGAAAAATGGTCCGCACACATCTTTTGAAGACACCCGAGCTTTTATGGGTCAGCTTCAATTTGATTTATGGAATGTTAAACCAGCCGATGAAACGCGCTGGAATACATTAAAAGCGCGAATTAAAAAATCTGGATTAAGAAATTCACTCATTATTGCTATTGCTCCAACGGCCACGATTGCATCGATCGTTGGATCTTACGAGGCGACTGAGCCTCAGGTATCAAATTTATTTAAGCGTGAAACACTTTCCGGTGAATTCATGCAGGTGAATAAGTATTTGGTGGTTGATTTGAAAGCGCGCGGTCTTTGGAATGAGACTTTACGAAATGATATTAAAATTAATGAGGGTTCGATCCAAGAGATCGCCGAGATTCCACAAGATTTAAAAGATCTTTACCGCACGGTATGGGAAGTTCCGATGAAAGCGTTAATTGATATGGCCGCTGAGCGCAGCGCCTACATTGATCAATCTCAATCATTGAATCTTTTCATGGAAGCTCCGTCCATTGGTAAACTTTCATCAATGTACATGTACGCTTGGAAACGTGGAATCAAGACAACCTATTATTTGCGCTCTCGCCCCGCGACTTCGATTGCTAAGACAACCACCAATCGAAGACTTGAGGCGACCGAAGTGAAAGCCGCCATCAATCCGATGATCAATGCCTCTAAGTCTTCGAAAACAATAGAAACGAAGACTTTTACCGATGCAGAAATTATCGCTTGTAGTATCGACAACCCCGAAGCTTGCGAAGCCTGCCAATAAACAATTTTTTTTAACCCAAGAAGTAGGTCATTATGATATTAGATCCCGGATTCAACTTAACTTTAAGACCCATGAAGTACCCGATTTTTTTCGAAATGTACAAAAATGCCATTAAGAACACCTGGACCGTTGAAGAAGTCGATTTTTCAACTGACTTAAGTGATCTTAATTCAAAAATGACTCCATCGGAAAAACATTTGATTCAACGCCTCGTTGCTTTTTTTGCAACCGGCGATTCGATCGTGGGAAATAATCTCGTTTTGAATCTTTATAAACACATCAATTCTCCGGAAGCTCGCTTATATTTATCGCGTCAGCTTTACGAAGAAGCTTTGCACGTACAATTTTACTTAACCTTACTGGATAATT
>JACMMZ010000123.1 GCA_014378775.1 Pseudobdellovibrionaceae bacterium | reverse complement strand
TTTAAACGAGCCCGCTGCTCTTCGGGATCATTTAATTCTGAATATGAATTTCCTAATTCCATGTGAGCCACAAACGGTTCAAAGCGCTCTACCAGTTCAGAATTTTCACGGTGAATTTTAGTTAACGGAGAAATTTCTACCGGATGATCCATAATCATGGTCGGAGCCCAGATATGAGGTTCGGCGGCGATTTCAAACACTTTCATTTGCTTCTCCCCTTTCGAGAGTTTCTCTAATGGCAGGGGCTTGTCTGAATTCTTTTTTAAATAATCATCTAATTGTCCGATATTTTGCGGGTCTATTTTGGCGTATTCAGTGATACCGTCTAAAACTTTAAGCCTTCTCCAAGGCGGCGTAAAGTCGACTTCTTTTCCCTGGTAGCTGACTTTCATCGATCCGTTGATCTCTTGACACACCGACGAAACGAGATCTTCAAACTGAGTCATTTGATAATTGTAATCAGTGTAAGCCTCGTAAAATTCCAGCATGGTGAATTCAGGATTATGCGTGCGATCAATGCCTTCATTGCGGAAATTTTTTCCCACTTCATAAACTTTTTCAAAGCCGCCGACAATTAAACGTTTTAAATAAAGCTCCGGAGAAATTTTCATGAAAAGTTTCATGTCCAATGCTTTGTGATGGGTCGTGAACGGCGTGGCCGAAGCGCCGCCGTACAAAGGCTGCAGCACCGGAGTTTCAACTTCCATGAAACCACGGTCGTCTAAAAAGTTTTTAACCGCTTTAATAATTTTTGAGCGAGCCACAAAAACTTTGCGGGAATCCACATCCGATATAAGATCAAGATGACGATGACGGTATTTGATTTCGATATCTTGAATACCGTGAAATTTTTCTGGAAGCGGTTCTAAAGTTTTGGTTAAAATCTTAAACGATTTTACATATAATGAAAGTTCACCTTTTTGTGATTTAAAAATATAACCTTCAAGCCCGACGATATCTCCGAGATCAATCAAATCAAATGAAATCCGGTCAGGCTCAGAAAGTTCTTCTACTTTGATGTAACACTGAAGAGATCCTGATTCGTCTTGAACGTTAAAAAAACTGGCTTTACCCATCATCCGCAACGTCATCAAACGGCCCGCGATTCGGAAATTGGTTTCAAGTTTCTTTTCACCGGCTTCTAAATTTGAGTAATCAGCCACAAGTTTTTCAACATGAACATTTTTATCAAAAGAATAGGGATACGGGTTAATCCCTTTCGCTCTCAAAGCGTTTAGCTTTTTTCTTTTTTCCGCTTTGATCGGATTATCGTGGGGATAATTATCTTGCATGCTGATCTCGATTCTTGAGGATTAAAAATTATTTTAAAGGCTTCCCGGCGAAAGCTTCCATCACGTTGTGTAACAACTCGATGGATTCTTTCTTTGGTCTTTGAAAGGCATTACGACCCATGATGGATCCAAACGCTCCGCCTTGCGCTAATTGTTTTACTTCGGCCAACAAATCCGGAGTTGATTTAGCATCTCCGCCGCTAAAAATTACAATGCGTTTCCCGTTAAAGCAGCTGTGCACAACATGTTTGATCCGGTCGGCCATCGTTCCCACTTTAATTCCCTGGGCCTCAAAAACTTTTTTAGCCTCCGCTTGCTCGATGTGAGCTGACGGCGGTTTAACTTTGATAATGTTCGCGCCTAATT
Source organism: Pseudobdellovibrionaceae bacterium (assembly GCA_014378775.1). GTDB lineage: Bacteria > Bdellovibrionota > Bdellovibrionia > Bdellovibrionales > Bdellovibrionaceae > Pseudobdellovibrio. The sequence continues at coordinate 1,316 of JACMMZ010000123.1, read as the reverse complement.
GAGCGGCGATGTGGGCCGAATATGCAATCACATCAATTCCCGTTTCGCCTTCTTTAGAAATTTGTTCACCGCGCGCGTAAGCCCAGATAACCACGGCCAAACCTGCTTTTTTAGCTTCTCGTGAAGCCCCAGCGATTTCTTCGTACATTTGCTTACGATGTGATGATCCTGGATAAATAGTAAAGCCAATCGCGGTACAACCCAATCGAACAGCATCGTCCACCGAAGAGGTTAAAGCTGAAATAGGAGAATTTGAACTGTACAAAACATCTGAATTATTAATTTTTAAAATCAACGGGATTTCACCGGCAAAGTCACGGGCTACGAGCTCAAGAGCCCCCAACGGTGCAGCGTAAGCATTACAACCCGATTCAATCGCCAATTCAATATGATAAGCCGGATCAAAACCATCAGGATTTTTAGCGAATGTACGAGCCGGTCCATGTTCAAACCCCTGATCAACGGGTAAAATTACGAGTTTTCCCGTGCCTGCTAGTTTTCCATGGTTCAGCATGCGGGCCATGTTCGTTAGAACGCCAATATTTTCAGCCCCGTACCAACTTAAAATTTCACGAACTCTGGGTGTCATAAATTCTTCCTCTCGGTGTGCTTTCGATTATCGTAACCGTACATAATAAATTGAAAAGTGGCAATATAACTGCTATCAATGACCTATGAATGTAACTTTTGAATCCACTCCAAATCCCGCCACCATGAAATTTAATTTTGCGAATCAAATCACCGCGAAGGCTGGTGATTTCCCGAATATCGAATCCACCGATCGATCACCCTTAGCTGCTAAAATTTTTGGCTTTCCTTGGGTTTCCGCCGTTTACATCGGAGAAAACTTCGTGACCATCACCAAGCAAGACTGGGTGGATTGGAAAGTCTTAGCACAACCTCTAACGGGCTTACTGGCCGAACACATGACCAGCGGTCAGCCAGTCATAATTGAGCTGCAAAAAGCCAATGATGAAAGCGATCAAGATTCAGAAATCGTGAAAAAAATAAAGCGCGTACTCGAGAACGAAATTAAACCCGCAGTCGCATTAGACGGCGGAGATATTGCGTTTGTGAAATTTGAAAGTCCGAAGCTATTTATAAAAATGCTCGGCGCCTGCGCGGGTTGTCCTTCATCAGAAGCGACACTGAAACAAGGTATTGAAGTTCGAATTAAAGAAGTCTTTCCCGAAATCACGGAAGTGATTTCGGTTTAAGAGTTACAATCCTAAAACGTAATAAAACATCAAAGGTGCAACGATCGACGCATCACTTTCTACGATGTATTTTGGCGTATCGATCGCCAATTTTCCCCA
>JACMMZ010000122.1 GCA_014378775.1 Pseudobdellovibrionaceae bacterium | reverse complement strand
GATGTCTAATTCGTAGCTTGTTTCATTTTTGTAAACTTGTAAAAAATTATACATGGACAATTCAAAACCTGTGACGCTACCTAATAAATCATCTTCATCCATGCTTTGTACTTCGATGAAAACGTTTTTTAATTTTTGCGTGCGAAACTGCGTCGCTAATACGCCTGCCCGGTCGCGGTGGCCTCCATAGCCTGATTCAAAAACAATCCACGTCGGTCCGCGGACCCCGATGAAGTGGATCATTTTCTGGGTTTGCTTCAGAAGATCAACTTCTTGGTAGGGTAATGATTCGTTCTCGATGATCTCTTTTAGAAAGGCCTTGGATTTTTTCATATCATCTGCCCCGAATACATACACAAAACCATCAAACGTGCTAGATGGATGATTGGTTTTTGATTTTGTCGGTTTACTCAGGACGTGAAAATTGATAAATGGCGTTACGACTTTTTTGAAATTCATAATATTAACCTCAAACCTCTGGATATTCTGTTAAATTGAATAGATACTGATATTGTTACTTCATCATTAATTTAAATAGTATGGATATCAATGTCGAATTTAAAATTTTGCCAAATTAATGCGGAAAATCTATTTTTGTTGTTTGATCATCCCCTTCCACCTAATTATTTGAAACTCGAGAAAAGACAATGGGAAAGCCTCACCACCTCCGTCTTTGAAAATAAGCCCTTACAAAAAGTCATCAGCCTAGCAGGGGCCCTTAAAGACATCGACGCCGATATCGTGATGCTGAACGAAGTAGGTGGACTGGAATCTTTAAAAAACTTCAATCATTATTTTTTGGATGAAAAATACTCGCCGATATTAGTCGAAGGAAATTCTGATCGCAGCATCGATGTGGGATTTTTAATTAAGAAAAATCTGCCCTTTTACTTTGATTTATTTTCCCATAAAAATAAAGAGATCGACTTAGCCTACGCTTCCAATTTGGATAAAAAAACCACCTACAGGTTTTCACGCGACTGTGCCGAACTGCGATTATTTAAGTCTGACGTGAATCAGCCTTTTTTAATAATTCTTCTCACTCATTTAAAATCCCCCTTAGATCCGGAAAGAATCGATGCCGGGGGGGTCCTTCGCCGTGCTTCAGAACTTCGAGCCTGTGTAGATATATATAACGAATTGCGGACACAGAACCCAATGGTTCCGATTATGTTTTGCGGAGATTTTAACGGAGCGGCTGGTCGGATCCAAACCGACGTCGAATTTGCCTACTTGTATGCGAATACCGATTTAGAAGACGTGTTGGAATTGGCCCAAATTCCGGTCGATGAACGGCATACTTTTATTCAAGTTCGATCTGGTTTTCGTTCGGAAGGTCGACAAATTGACTATTGTTTTTTACCGGACCTACTAAAGCCCAAATTAAAAACACGATCGGCTCGTGCTTATGTTTATAAAGATCTCTTCGGATCAACACTCAAAAGACCAGATACTCTGGAACAAAAAGCACAGCTTCCGTCGGATCACTACCCGTTGATCTTTACGCTTGAAAATATGAATTTTTAAGGGAACACTATCCTCATAGGGGTGTTGAATGAGTTTGAAGAAATTAACCTTACCGCATTTCCAAATCGGCGCCAGCAGCGTCTATATCGAATCCGAATCAGATCCTCTTTCAAAACGATTTATGTTCGCTTACAAAATTGAAATTAAAAATTTAGGAATGGAATTTGCGCAGTTGGTTTCTCGTCACTGGATCATCACCGATGCCTTTGGTCACGCCGAAGAAATGAAAGGCCCCGGAGTTGTCGGCCTTCAACCAAAAATCACACCAAACCAAACCTTTCAATACGAAAGCGCTTGTCCGTTAACGACCAGCACCGGAACCATGCGCGGCTATTATAGTTTCCTGTCACACACCGGTGAACCCTTCAACGTCGAAATCCCCGAGTTCTACCTGGTATCACCTCATTCTGTTCACTAAGGTACGCCGTTCTTTTTCCTTCGATATACACGATTTAAGACTTTAAGTTTTGGATATAATTTAAAACGTCATGAACCATTTGCACTTGAAGCTCTTGGTTCAGATTCTCAAAAATCGGAACATGAATAAAAATAGTTTTTAAATCAGGAAATTCCGCTAAAATTTTGTAGTAAACATTATTACAAACATAAGTTCCGGCCGAGAAAGAAATTTTGACCGGGTATTTTTTCTCTACCAAGAAATCCTGTAATTCATTAATCGGAAATTTTGTCATCAAAGCTAACCGATCATCTGAAGGCTGAATCGGCGCTGGTGAAACAAATTGACCTGCTTCATCGGGGTGTTTGGATTCATTCCAATTGAGAGCTACTTTTTCTAAACTGACTTGCACACGACTGCTGGCCACGCCTAACGAGACAACGTATTCTGGATTTTCTTTTTTTAAAGTGATTTTCAGTTCTTCAAAAGCTTGATAAAAATCAACAGATAACACCTGTGTACAAACACCAGGTATCGATATATTTTGACAAATGATTTCGCTGGGATTGATCGGATCACCTAAGAAAGGTTTAAATCCCGTCAGAACTATTTTGGACATGTTTTAAGGACATCTCAAGAAGCGTTTCCAGTCTTGAGCTTCTACTTGGTATACAAAACGATCGTGCAATCGACCTTCACGTTGAAACCAGAATTCTATTTCGGTAGGGACAATACGGAACCCGCCCCATTTAGCTGGACGAGGAATATCCATTCCTTTAAATTTTTCCTCAAAAAATTGAACTTTCGATTCGAAGTGCTCGCGAGAGATTAGAACTTCAGACTGATCGGAGGCCCAAGCCCCGATTTGGCTTAAACGCGGACGACTTCGATAATAAAAATCTGATTCTTCTGAAGTGAGCTGCAGCGCTTGACCTTGGATATTAATTTGATGATCGAGGTAGGGCCAATAAAAAACGGCGGCCACATGATTATTTTTTTTGATATGCGAACCTTTTCGTCCGTCATAATGAGTATAAAAAGAAAACCCGTTTCGCACCAGGCCCTTAAAAAGGACCATTCGGCTAACGGGTTGTTCATTTTTCACGGTCGTTAAGGCCATTGCGTTATGATTTTCTAACCCTAACGACTGTGATTTTTTTTCTGCTTCATGAAATGATTTTAAAAAGTTCTCAAATGGATCTAATTTAAAATCAAAATTCATAAAATTACTTTTTACCTTTTGGAGCCTTTGCTGCTGGAGCTGCTGCGGCTGCCGCTGCTGGTTTAGCACCTGGCTTAACGATTTCAATCAATTCAACTTCGAATATTAATGCTGAATTGGCTGGAATGCCCGGACGTCCCGAAGCGCCGTAAGCTAATTCAGGTGAGATGAATAATTTATATTTCGATCCTGTCTTCATCATCTGTAAAGCTTCTGTCCAACCTGGAATTACGCCAGCCACTGGAAATTCAGCCGGTTGACCACGATCAACAGAAGAATCAAATTTAGTTCCGTCAATTAATGTTCCTGTGTAGTGACACTTTACTGTGTCTTCTTTTTTAGGAATCGCGCCAGTTCCTTCTGTAATAACAGAGTATTGCAATCCCGATGCAGTTACTTTGACTCCAGCGGCTGTTTTATTTTTATCTAAAAACTCTGCTGATTTCTTTTTATTTCCTTCGCCTTCTTCTTGCTGCTTCTTCATTGAGTTTTCTTGTAATTTCATCATGGCTTTTTGAATTTCATCGTCTTTCATTTCTGATTTTCCAGCTAAAGCATCTTTTAATGAAGCGGCTAAAGTTACAGAATCGATTTCGATATTCTGTGCCTTTAAATTTTTTCCGATTTGCTGACCGATAGCATAACTCGCTTGGCCTTTATCAGATTTCATATCTGGCTTGTTACAGCCCACGAGTGCCACTGCAGCGACAGCGGCTAAAATAATTTGTTTTGTCATTAGAACTCCCATTCTATTTGTTGTTAAAAACTTTTGTATTGTCTTCAGATCTAAATCATGATCGAATTCTCAAAGATTTCAAACAGATAACATGGTGCAGATAAATGCTTTATTTTTTGGCTTTATTGAGTCTTTCGACATCCGCTAATCTAGCTAAACTCAATCAAATGCCTCCCGAAATCCTAGGTTTTTGGAGATTGACCATAGCAACGGCTCTTTTAGTCCTCTATCAATTACTCAAAAAAAACTTTCAAACCCTGACCCTAAATCACAAAACAAAATGGATTTTCATCTCGGGATTTTTCTTTTTTCTTCATCTTTGGACTTATAAGTACGCCGCCAAACACACTTTGATCGCAAACACCATGGTGCTGTTTGCGACCAACCCAATCTGGGCCTCCCTCGGAGGGCTGATTTATTTCCATGAAAAAATTGGTCGGCGGGTCTACGTCGCCTACTTTGTAGCTTTTTTAGGAATCGTCTATCTTGTAGGGTCCAACCTCAAATTTGCACCCGAATACACCTTGGGGAACGCATCCGCCCTGATTTCGGCCTTGTTTTATGCGGCTTACATGCTTTCTGGTAAAAAAGCGCGGCAAAGTTTTAGTAACCAAGTTTACTCGACCTATCAATTTATGACCTGCGCGGTGTTTTTTTTGTTAGCTTCGCTTTTATCTAATCATAGTTTTATTGAGGGCTACACGTCCATTTCATGGCTGGCTGTCATGGGATTAGTAATACTTCCGACTTTTCTAGGGCACTTTATTCTCAATCATTTGGTCAACTCCATAAATTTAGCCGTTTTAAGCTGTGGAAAACTGATCGAACCGATATTGGCCAGTATTATGGCGTATTTTATTTTTCAAGAGTCACTCACTTCTTCATTTTACGTTCCGTTTGCGCTAACCTCAGTCTCGGTGATGATTTTGTTCTGGCCTCAGATCAAGAATTTTTTGAAAAGGACAGTTTATCCATGAGAATTTTAGTCGTTGAAGATCAAATTAAAACAGCTTCTTTTTTAAAAAAAGGACTGACCGAAGTCGGTTATTCCGTTGATATCGCCGAATCCGGTGCTGCAGCAGAGTCCTTCACCGCCAGCAGCGAATATGATCTGATCATTTTAGATGTGATGTTACCGGATCAAAGTGGATTAGATACGGCTCGTCACCTGCGGCGCGATGGATTTAGAGAACCGATCCTGATGCTTACAGCCTTGGGTAACACCAAAGATAAAGTCAACGGACTGGATGCCGGAGCCGATGATTATTTAACCAAGCCTTTTTCCTTTGAAGAGTTATTAGCCCGCGTGCGCGCTCTGCTGCGAAGAAATTCGAAAAGTAACGATATCACCTCCACCATAAAATATGCGGATTTAGAATTGGATCTCATCCACCGCATCGTTAAGCGAGGACAAACTGAAATCACATTAACCACCAAGGAATTTTCTCTTTTGGAATATTTTATGCGAAATCCTGAGCGGCCGTTAGGACGAGTTTCCATTGCAGAGCACGTTTGGGATGTTCATTTTGATTCCGAAAGTAATGTGATCGACGTGTACATTAATTTACTTCGTAAAAAAATTGATTCCAGCTTTGAAACGAAGCTGATTCAAACGGTCATTGGTGTGGGATATGTCCTTAAAGCACCGAATAAATAATTTGATTCCGATTCTTTTTGGTATTCGCGCACGGCTTACCGCCATGTTTGTTTTGATTTTCGGAACGACTACGGTCATTTTCTCGATTTTTCTGTATTATTTTTTGAATCAGTCTTTATTAAAAGATTTTGATGAATCGCTGTTTAACTATTCGGTCGACGTGTCCCAGACTATCGAAATTGGACAGAACAATAGCCTGACCTTACCTCCGCTAAAAATAGACGAAGGTAAAATTTACCCTTTCTCCGCGGGAAATACGCTTTTTATTATCCGCCACATTTCCGGTGAAATCTTATCTTACGGATCAAATTCAAAGAATTTTAATCCCCGCTACAAAGCGCAATTCAAACAAATTCTGGCCGGGGCTGATTCGGCTTATCACACGACCACAAATATCAGCACGGAAGATCGCGAAGCGATTTCTCATCGAATTATAACCTTCCCGCTCGATAGTGATTCAAAACCGACTTTATTTTTACAGATTGCAGCCCCTATGGGGACGTTCGAAACTCAACTGAATCAAATGAAAACCATCCTTTTATTTGGATTGCCCGGAATTCTTTTGGTCGCTATTATTTCGGGACTTTATCTGTCGGCCCGGGCGCTCCGCCCCGTGCAGGACATGATTGATAAAACCAATAATATTAACGCCTCTAAATTAGACGAGCGTGTCGCACTTCCTAAATCGAAAGATGAAATTAAAAAATTAGCAGAAACCATCAATTTAATGTTGGAACGAATTGAAATCGCTTTTCAATCACAAGAAAAATTTATCTCCAATGCGTCTCATCAGTTACTAACGCCCATTACGATTTTAAAAGGCGAAGTGGAGCTGGAAATTAAACATGAACCTCATCCTGAAAAACGAATTTTCTATTCAAGTATCTTGCAAGAAATTGACTCTTTAACGGGAATTATCAACAGCATGCTGTTATTAGCTAAAATTGACTCGGGAAAAAATATTTTACACGTGGTTGAATCTCATCCGGCCGAATTAATTATTGATTTACTGCCGCGGATGCAGAAATTAGCCGAGCAAAAAAATATAAAAATTAAATTAGATATTATTGAAAACAGCGAGCGCGTTGCTTGCTTGATTGACGTCGAACTTATGGAGCAACTTTTTTCCAATTTAATCGAAAATGCGATTAAATATTCATTTCGAGACAGTCCCATTTTGATCCGTGTTTTTTGGAACGAGATGGCCACAAAAATTGAAATTGAAGATTTTGGTCCAGGCGTCCCGGAACCAGCCCGAAAAGATATTTTTAATCACTTTAGCCGAGCCGATACCAGTAGTAAGATCAAAGGCTACGGTTTAGGGTTGTCCATCGCCCAAAAGATCGCCCATTTGCACGGAACTGCCATCCTCCTTGAGAATAAAGCGACAAATGGGGCTCTCTTTTCAATCGAACTCCCGCACCCACAAATATAATCTGAAGATTAAAGGAATTTAATTCGCTTTTAACCTGGTTGTTAACTGAGTAGGCTACTCTGATTGAGTAAACAAAAGGTCAATTACGACCCAACTAAAAGGAGTTCCCATGAAATTATTAACATTAGTCGCTGCCGTAGCTTTCTCATTCGCTGCTCAAGCTAACGAACCTGTACCTGCACCTGCTCCAACACAGCCAGGTATGTCTGCTCCGGCAGAAGCATCTGCTCCAGCTAAAAAAGAACATAAAAAAGGTCACAAAAAAGGCCACAAAAAAGCCGGCGAAGCTACTAAGTAATTAGTTCGTTATAGTCTTCAATGTAAAAGGGCTGATCGAAAGATCAGCCCTTTTTTTATGTTCGAAGTCCACGTCACTTGAAATTCGATCAAGGTCCCGGTAGCTTCAATTTTATGAGATCGAAATCAAACTCAAAAAAAGATACCTACCGCCCGAAATTTTGTGATGCGGAATTTTATTTATCTCATGCGGTTCAGTTTGAGGTAATTCAACAAAAAATAAAATCACTTCCACTTAATGATCAGGTCACGCTTTGGGTAATCAGTTGTCTCTGTTTACGCCGCCCAAATTCTTGGTACTCAGGCCGACAAAATTTAGCGGAATCAAATTTTCAATCAAATATTCACTTTTCAATGAACGATTTTTTTCAAGACTTAGGCTTAACATGGCCGAAAAAATTAAATCCCGACATCGGCATCGAAGAATTTGTACGAACGGTCCGTTTGAACCCACTACCCGCCGCAGCGGCCAACGCACTTTATTTTTTTTACATTGAACAATACCCAATTGAAATTTTATGTTACGAGCCGAAACCTTTAGAATTATTGAAATTACAAATTGATGGAAAAAGGGTTCTGACATTTGATCCTGATTTTACAAAATGGCCGCATTTAAAATACGGCCAGCGTGACCCCTTAAGTTTTTGGATTCACGATTTAATCCATGCGGAACACTTTTTTTCTGATCCACAAAATCAAGCCGGACAAATCGGATTTTACCGCCTGCTGCACGATATAATCACCTCGCAAATACTTGATGTAACTCTGCTAAATACTGAATTTTTCAAATCTTTTTCTTACCTCATGTCCGACATGAACGCTCACCCGCTGCATTTAATTAAAACTTTACGAGCTTACCTTAAACTTCATGCCGGTGAAGCATCTGAATCTTTGTGGGATTCGATTCTAAGCCTTCCGTCGATTTGTCAATACCCTGAAATTCAAAGCGCTTTTAAACGAGTTAATCTTCCTATTTTTAGGCTTGATGACGCGATGACTTTAACCAATTTCTTAAATCGATCTTTTGACCTGGACCTGACGGAAAATCATTTTCTTAATACACCGCAGCTCTAGTATTATCAAAAACATGAACACGTCATCACAACACACAAAAAAAGAAGAAAATTCAGGGATCACTCCAAATCCAAATACGGGAAACAAAAAACCGGCTTTAAGTAAACGAAAGCGCAAAATTCTTAAAGGCTGGTAGTTTTAACAGCAGATCGCGAATTTTAGTCCCTATTTACCACGATGCTTTTGACTTTAGAGTCGACTGCCATTAAAAATTTGTTCTGTCATTTAATTAGAACGACCGTGGTGGGGTAGCTCAGCTGGTTAGAGCAACGGAATCATAATCCGTAGGTCGGCGGTTCAAGTCCGCCTCTCACTACCAATTTTTTTAATGATACGAGACAAAAATAGTTCTTTGGATGCGTCCGAAGGAAGTTTCTCCGGAAATGAGCCTCCGATTGAAATATCAAACCTGCGAGAGATCGCGGGTTTTTTACTTTTTTAACCAAACACCCTCTTCGCCACTCGGTAAGTATTAGCGTAGGCTTCGACGCTCAGTTCAATCGGTATAGCGTAACCGCCGCCAAGAGCCAGCGAAATTGGGATCTGATTTTCTTTCGCGTATGATAAAACCATTTCATCCCGTTTCATTAAGCCTTCAAAAGTGAGATTCATTAACCCCAATTTATCTTCTTTCAAGGGATCGACACCCATTTGATAAAAAATAAATGTGGGCTTAAATTTTTTGACTTCATCCAAACCTATTTTCAAATTTTTTAAGAATAATTCATCGCCAGCGCCAGATGGTAGGGCGATATCTAAATGCGATGGCACTTTTACAAACGGATAATTTTTCTCTCCGTGCATGCTGAAAATAAAAATTTCAGGATCATTTTTTAATATGCTGGAATTGCCGTTTCCTTGATGCACATCAAGATCAATGATGGCGATTTTTTTGGTTAAATTATTTTTAATCAGATACCTGGCCGCCACGGCGATATCGTTAAAAACACAATACCCTTCACCCCGATCGGCATGAGCATGGTGCGTGCCGCCAGCCAGGTTTCCCGCAATTTGATGTTTAAGAGCTGATTTGGCTGATTCCAGTGCCCCACCGACGGTGGCACAACTTCGCTGATAAAGTTGAAAACTCCAGGGGAATCCAATTCGCTTAATGATTTGCACATCCACTTTGCCCGTTCTCATGGCCTGAATATATTCTTCGGTGTGGGCCAAACGAAGAATTTCTTCGGTTGCCAATGGGCTTTCATGCAGTTCCTGTTGAGTTATAATTTCGTTTTTGATTAAATAATCCCGCAGCATCCGGTATTTCGTCATCGGGAAACGGTGATCATCCGGAAGCGGCAAGGTGTAATGATCAGAAAAATAAATATGCATACAAAAACCCCTTGTATTTTTATAGTGAGAATTGAGATATTAAGCAAATGAATCAAATTCAAAAGTTAACACCTCGCTTTTTATTGGCGGCCGCGTGTTTCTCAACTCCGCACAAGGGAACCTACATGAAAGACAAAAGTATTTTAAACGTTTTCGGTAAACCCCTTGTCAGCTGTGGAGAAAACCCAAAAACGGGATATTACCGCGATGGTTTTTGTTCAACTGGAGCTGAAGATTCAGGAATCCATGTGGTATGTGCCGTAGTCACCACCGAATTTTTGGAATTCTCAAAGAAAAAAGGTAATGATCTCATCACGCCCAAGCCTGAATACGACTTCAAGGGCTTAAAGAACGGCGATCGATGGTGCTTATGTGCGGCTCGTTGGAAAGAAGCTTTTGAGGCCAAGGTGGCACCGCCGGTCATTTTAGAAAGTACCCACCAAAAAGCCCTGGAAATTATTTCGATGAAAAACCTCGAGACAAAATGTCAGGAATAAATAAGAGCTTGGTCCAGTTGGGCTGACTTAAAAATTCGCGCAGCTGCTTTTTTACTTTTTTTCAATGAATACAAAGTAATCAACTTCGTTGTATGCTCGGCAAAAGAAATAACGAAGATCGCTTCTTTTAAAATATTTTTTTACTTCTCGCACGGCTACTGGCAAGAGACAATTAAAATCCAAACGGTGTTCGGTTTCACACACAGAAGGCACAGATAAGTTACGTTCGAATTCTAAGAACGTGATACTAAAATAATTTTCACCTAATACATTTTGAATTGATTTTAAATTTTCATTTAATTTGAGACTGTTAGCATTAACTTTTTCAATTGTGATCCAGCACGGTTTTTTGCAGTTTTGAATCTCTTGAACTTTACTTTGATTGGTCCAACGAAGAACCTGAGGCTTTGATCCGAACTGGATTTTATACTCATTTCGCAAAAGTTCGAAAATAGTTTCTTCTTCTGAATTGACCTCAGATTTTATACCAAAAACAACATAATCAGTTTTTTGAAAGCTGGGAAACATTCGGTGAAGAATTCCTGAAGTGATATTTTCATATTTCGCGTCAATTGGGGAAGGCTTTATGATGGGCTCTGAGCGAAGGCTGACTCCTCTGAAAACTAAAACGATCATGCACAATGTGATAATTAGTAAAGCTGCACCAATGACGTAATAAACCTTTTTCATAAGGCACAACCTATCAGGCAAGATGAACTATTTCAAAGAGTATCAAGGCGAAAATAAATTAAAGTCTTTATGCTTGAAATAAAAAAGGAAGACTTTCGCCTTCCTTTTTTATTTATAACTTTTAAGATTTAGAAATTACTGATTGATGGTGGCGTTACCTTCGGGAGTGATGATGATATCAACCCGACGATTTTGCGCACGACCATTTTTTGACTTGTTCGTCGCAATTGGCTTTTCAAATCCGTAACCTTCAGCCGCGATAGGCGTTTTATCAAAACCATTTGTTTTCAAATAAGTTGCAACGGCATTAGCACGATCTTCCGAAAGTTTTTTGTTCAGGTCACTGGCCCCGATTGAATCGGTATGACCTTCCACTTTAATTTCTTTAGCATTTAAAGATTTTGCGACTTCAGAAACTTTAGTTAATAGCGCCATTGATGCTGCTGGAAGTTCTGCTTTTCCGTTAGCAAAATTCATTGATTTGAGACGAATCAATAAATTTCCGCCTTGTTGGTAGGCTTCAGCTTCGGTAGAAGAAAACTGTGAGCGCGATTTTTCAATCGCCGCTTGTAAAGCAACGCTTGATTGGGCTTTGGTCAAATTCTTTTCAGTGGCTGTTAAAGCGTTATCTTTCTCTTGGATTTCTTTACCGCTGGCCTCTAGGGCTTTTTGCTTTTCTTCTAAAGTCTTGTTAGTATTGTCTAATTCAGATTTAACCCCGGCAACCGCTTGTTCCGTTTTAGTTAAATTAGTTTTCAACCCTGAAATCTGTTGATTTTGGCGTACCATTTTAACGGCCGCAACTTCAGCGATATCATCATTTTGTTTAATGGTTATCATCACTTCATTTAAAAAGTTAGCATCCGTGTTGGCTGTATCAACCGCTTTTTGATAACCGGCCGGGTTTTTAACATTGGATGCAATAACTGTTTCAGCACCTTTGATGCTCATTTCAGCTTTGCGGTAAGATTGAGGAGCCTTTTTAGATCCGCGATCAGAAGTTGCAGAATTAAATTTTGCTTTCGCATCACCTAACTGAGTTTGTATAACTGCTTTTTGTTCTAAAGCTGCGTAGCGTGCTTGTAATTTAACTAGATCTTTTGCGCTCACTTTTTCTAATTCACGTGCAACATCGGCTACGTCTTCATCAACATCAGCCCATTCTTTTCTTAATTCAGGGTATTTTGTCGCGCCGGCTTTCATTGCATTTTGACGAGATTCAAATAATCCTGGGGCCTTACCTTGACGGCTTCCCGCTGTGTTGGTTGCTGACTTTAAATAAGAGCGACCGAAACGAAGGCTGTCGATAATTTTTTCTTGGTCTTTATTGTTTGAATAATCTGATTTAGCTTGATCAAGCGCTTTATCAGCTTTCTTGAAATCCTCATGGGCTAAAACATCAACGTTCTCTGAACGAGCCGAGTTCATGTCCTGAGATAATGAAGCAATTTCTTCCTGCGGATTAGATGAACTTGAAAGTTCACCTTTGGGCGCTTTAGACGAACAGGCTGAAAGAGCCAAAGCTCCGACTAAAATTATATGTTTAAAACTTACGTTCATAAATACTTCTCCTTAAAATGGTTTGGTGTACCGCATGATCCTGGTACGCTTCCAAAAAATGGTCAACTCAATGCTGAAGGATGCCCAGTATGGGGGTAATTTTCCACACTTCCGTGGCCAAGATCTCTTTTACTCCATCTGCGTACGGCCTGTTTCTTGATAACTCAAAGATATGGATTTAAAAAATACGTTTCAAAAATGGGGTCACATTCTCAAATCTGACACACTCAATCAAGATCAGATGCAGGCCGGCACTGGATTCATGGCCTGTTTGTCTGATGCTATCCGCGATTTTGAGAAAAAGGGTTATTCGGCTAATCTTGTCGCGGAATACGATCACTTTCGATCACAACAAATCAGTATTTATCCCGAAGATTTTTATGTCGATCAAATAGTTCGTTTTGAAAATTCTTCTGATCCAGATGATCAGTCTATATTGTATGCCATTAGTAGTAAGGAATATAGCTTAAAAGGTCTTTACGTTGAATCCTACGGACTTTATCACGATTCACTTTCATCGCCGATGCTAGAGCGAATAAAATTTTGTCAAAAAAATAAAAAATAAGTTTTAATCAATCCAATATAAAAAATGAATCAAATTTTAAAACTTATTTTTAAACTTAAACCGTTTTCGAGCGAGATGGTTTTTTGTTATAAACTTTTAATTCGATAATTTTTTTCGAATCTTCTAACATCTCTATAACCAAGTCAGCGCGATTTAATTTCAAAATTCCGATCAGATCTTGGAAGCAATGTCCAGGTGGCGCGCAAAGACCACGTTCCCAGTTTGAAACGAATTGCGTGTGAACACTACCCAACGTGTCCGCAAGTTCCGTCTGAG
>JACMMZ010000121.1 GCA_014378775.1 Pseudobdellovibrionaceae bacterium | reverse complement strand
CGGATACAAAGCGTTCATTGCCTTTCTTAAGTCCTGCAAGAATCTCACTGGCCGAAAGTCTTTTTGAAGCCACCGCTGGACCAGCTTCAGTTTTTCCCAGCACGAGAGAACTTAAAGTGACAAAAGTTATGAATAAAAGTATTTTTATCCGCTGCTTATTTTGCATGAGTTTCCTAAAACCTCCTTTTTAAATATTTATTTTTCAAATTTCTTAGGACGCAAGATCGAAATGTCTGATACATAGGTAATCAAAGAATAGTTTTCAAAAAATTTCTCGGCCAGAGCCTGGATAAGAACGAGAGCTAAATCTGGCTCAGCAATGATTTCAATTTTAGATTTTGAATCTGGAATTTCTCCACTGCTTTTTTCGCCATTACCCTGTCCGCGAACGTCTGTAACAGTAAATCCCGTTGCACCAAGATCACTGGTCATTTTCAAAATACTTGAAATGAGAACGGGTTCACAAATAATTGTTACAAGTTTAAAATCAATAAGTTTCATAATATTCCCCCTAAACGTTCAGCCATTCGGCAAATTTAAAAAACAATGGAATTCCAATGACCAAGTTGAAAGGGAAAGTAACCGCTAAGCTTGCGGTCAAATAATAAGTTGGATTGGCTTCGGGTAAAGTCATGCGTACAGCAGGAGGAGCTGCGATGTATGAGGCACTCGCAGCCATGGTGCCAAGTACAGTGGCTCCTCCAACGGAAAGTCCGGACCAGTGTCCAAGAAAAACTCCTAAAAGACCGTGTAAAATCGGAATTAATATTCCCAGCGAAATCAGACGTAATCCAACTTTTTTTAGATCAGACAGCCTTGCACCAGCCACGATTCCCATTTCGAGCAAAAATAAAACAAGTGCGCCTTTAAAGCCTGTTTCAAAAAATGGCTTTATAGGTTCGTAAGATTTAGCTCCTATTAGAAGTCCTACAATTAGACCGCCTACCAGAAGAATCATTGAGCGAGATGTTAAAATTTCATGAAAAACAGCTGAATTGGTTTTCGTTACACTACCTGGTGTTGGTGGATTATTTTTAAGTCGTTTCATTGCACCTATAGCGAGAGCAATATGGATTCCCGGACTTTCAAGAAGTGTTAAAAGGGTTGGCATAAAACCCTCAGCGGATTTTCCCATCTGCTGCACAAATTGATTCGCAGCTATGAATGTTACGGCCGAAACGGAGCCGTAGTGAGCAGCTAGAGCGGCCGCGTCTATTTCCCCGAAGCGACCGATTTTTCGCATGATGAGATAGGCTGAAACAGGAGTAATGCATCCCAGAAGAAGAGTTACGAAGGCTGGCCAAGCGATAACTTGAAAGGTACTTTCGGATAACTCAACTCCTCCTTTTAAGCCGAGCGCTAAAAGAAGATAAATTGATAAACTCGAATAAAGATCTTTCGGTAAGCTTAATTCGCTTTTTACCAGTTTGGTAAAAATGCCGAGTATAAATGCAAGCACAAGAGGGGAAAGCAGATTTGCTTTTAAAATTTCAAGGGCATTCATAAATTAATCCTCTGTTCGTTAGTTATATAGTATTAAAATTCGACTTAAGCGTAAAACATATAATTTATTTGAAATTGATCTAAAAAATAGATAAGTTAATTTATATGAATTGGCTCAATTATCATCACCTATATTATTTTTGGACTGTGGCAAAAGAGAAGAGTTTTACCAAGGCCGCTTTGGATTTGAAAATTGCGCAATCTGCAGTAAGTCTGCAAGTGGCGCAACTTGAAAATTTTTTAGGAAAAAAACTGATCCATCGTTCGACATCAAAAAAATTAGTCCTTACCGAAGAAGGCCAAATTATTTTTTATCAAGCCGAAGAAATTTTTCGTCAAGGTAAAGAACTTGTTGATGGCATCAGAAACAGCCATTTACATTCATCAGTTCGCTTCGGTGCTATCGGAAGCCTTTCAAAGAATTTACAGATCAAACTGCTTCGGCCTCTGCTTCATAATTCAAATTATGAACTAAGTGTTGATGTGGGTGATTCCAACACTCTTTTATCTAGGCTGCGCGGATTTCATTTAGACGCAATACTTTGCGACGTTCCCTTTCCCCACTCAGAAGAAGAGCCATTAATCCAAAAAGAAATTGCAAAAGAGCCGTTTTGTCTTGTCGTTAAAAAAAAGAAAGGACTGGCTTCTTTGCGAGAGCTATTGGAACAACAGGGAATTTATTTACCCGCAAAAAGTAATCCTGCGACGTCTGAAATCGAGGCCTATTTTAAAAATCAGAAAATTAAAGCTCATGTCAGAGGATATATAGATGATATTGCTTTGCTTCGATTGTTAAGTCTTGAAACTGAGGCCTTAGTTGCAATACCTCGAGTGGGCGTAGAAAGAGAGCTCGATTCTGGAACGCTTGTTGTGGCTCACGAATTCAGAGCACTTTATCAAAAATTTTATGTAGTGATCCGTCAACGCAGCCCTCGTTCGAAAAAGTTACTGACGTTACTTGATCAAGATTGATGAATCAAAAAATTCTATTTCAATAAACTGATATAATATTTTAAAATAGAATCGTATTCTTTTTCGTCGCAAACAATGCGCTGAGCGTGGGCTTTTGAAGGTTCAACGAATTGATCATGCATGGGTTTGACTTGCCGAAGAAATTGCTCTTTTACGCCGTCGGAAGTGCGGCCCCGTTCGCGAACATCACGATCCAGGCGACGACTAAAACGAAGATCTTCATGAGTATCAAAGAAAATAGTTTGATCAAATAATTCACGAACTTCCGGAATATGAAGAATCAAGATGCCGTCGACAATTACAATCGGGGCTGATTTGATTAGAAGCGTTTCTGTTTTTCTCGAATGTGTTGCAAAATCATAGGTGGGAATTTCAGTAGATTTTCCTTGTTTAAGCAGCTTCAGATGATGAGCTAAAAGGGAAAATTCAATTGAATCCGGGTGATCGAAATTAACCGAACCCCCATCAAAATCAAATCTTGCAGATTGATCTAAATAAAAATTATCTTGCAAGACCAAAACTGTCCGTTCAGTTCCTAAGATTCTCATTAAGTCCTGAGCAAAATATGTTTTGCCCGAGCCCGAACCTCCGGCCACACCGATAAGAGTGATTTTATTTGGTTTGATAAAGTCTGTCACCGGCGTCTCCTAAGCCAGGCACGAGATAACCGAGTTCATTAATTTCTGTTTCGACTCCGACCGTGTGTAATTCCACATCAGGATGCAGATTATAAATTTTTTCAACGGCAAATTCACTGATTAAAATAGCTAAGACTTTAATTTTTTTCACTTCATAAGATTTTAAGCGATCAATGGCCGCAATGATTGTGTCTGCAGTTGAAATTAAAGGATCACAAATAATCGCTGTTCGACCTTTTACATCTACCGGCATTTTAAAATAGTATTCCACGGTGTTATGAACAAATTTATCTCGGTAAATCCCGATGAAGCCTGCCGAAGCAAACGGAATCATCGACAAAACAGCATCGAGCATTCCGTTTCCGGCGCGCATAATCGAAACCACCACCGGAGCATTCACGATTCTTTCAATTGTGGCTTTAGCAATCGGAGTTTGAATCGTGACTTTCTCCATATCCGTCCAGTCTTTCATCACTTCGTAAGCGAGGATCCGACTGATTTCTTTAGTCAGTTCACGAAATTCATGAGAGTAAGTCCTTTGATCGCGCAGATATCCTAATTTATGTTTGAGAAGAGGGTGATCGTGAACATGAATGTTTGAGGTCTTTGTCATTTTATAATCCTTGTTAATAAATTTAAAATACTTTGTCGAAGGACGGCTAAAATACGGTTCCATCACTGATAATTTGAAACGGAGGTCCGCCGCCCGGTCTCAGGGAAGCTGCAATCTTGCGCCCGGCCCACCAAGTTCCGCCTTCGAGTACTTTGGCCAAAGGAAATTCTTGCGGAGATTTCCCTAAGTTTTTTTGAACGGCCGTTCCAATAAGATCAAGCATGCAAACGGTTAAGGCGCGCCATTCGATGATAAAATCTTCTTCGGGCTTCCAAGCCTTCTGTAAATCGGTTGGATTTTTTGCTGTAATTAAACCGAAATCGAGAATTAAACCACCATTTCGATATTCAGCTAAGCCGGTCAATTTTTCCGCGCCTGTTACACTCAATCCCGCTTCGATCAAAGGTTCCACCAAAGAATAAGTCATCCACTGAGAAAGTTTATGAAACGCGATCAGTTCGCCGGTTCCTTGATGCTTCCAGACATCACCTAAATTCACGCCTTCTAATTGAATGCGTCCGGGCCAAATCCTGCCCAAACCATCAAGCACGGCTCGTAATAAACCTTCAGCTGGGATTTCATTTCCGTATAGAGTCATCAGATAATCGATAATACTTCCCGGACGTTTATGAGGAAAAAAGGTCGTGTTTTCTACAGCAGTTCCTAAATTTTTCAATAATGAAACTCGACCCGAAACTCCGACTAAGGGATTTGCAGCAGTCACTTGAAAATATTTTTCCACAGAAGCTTCAGTTAAATTTTTCAGCCCTTGCGCATCGGCTTGCAGCGGTTTATTTGAATCGGAACTAAAAGCCCCGTTCATAAACATGTGAAAGCTGGCAACACCTAAACCTTCTGACCGCGCTAAGGTTTTTCCGGTGGAATTTTCTTTGTAAGACCATTGTGGACCAGACCCAGCGTCAAGTAATACACTTGTGATCACAAGATCAAGTTTACAACGCGCTTTTTCAATAGCATTAGATGATTTTAATTTTTCATCTAAAATTAATTCACGGTTTGTACCACCAGCGCGAAAGTGTCCCCAGCGCGAGTGAAAAGGAATTTCTAATGTGGGATAATTTTCTTTAATCACCGTTAAAACATAATCGACACAGGGATTTAATTTTTCCATGTGCATATCAAAATAACCTTTGCCGGATTGAGTATAATCCAAAAGACCTTGCGTGCGTTCGCGGATGGCGAGCGGTGACAGAAGGTAATCGATGTTATTCTTCAATTTTACGTCCTTTGATATTTTTCAATTCATTTTTATTCAAAGCGCCGTCTTGATGAAAATAACCAGCCGCTTTTTTAGCTTCCATTTCAACCGAAGCATCACCGGGAATAAGCCCATCTGGTATAGAGATTCTATTCACGACTTCGATTCCACTTTTGACAATGGCTTCGTATTTCATGTTGCTCATCGAATGAAGATTATGAATTTTTTGAATACCGAAAAACTGTAAAATATCGGGCATGAATTCTTGGAATCTGGCATCTTCAACTCCGGCCACACATTCTGTACGCCGGAAATAATTAGCTGCCGTGTCGCCGCCTTCTTGTCTTTTGCGAGCATTGTAAACTAAAAATTTTGTGACTTCCCCGAGAGCTCGGCCTTCCTTGCGGTAATAGGCAATTAAACCAACACCATTTCTTTGGGCTGTACGGGCCGCATCTTCAATGCCGTACATTAAATAAGGTCGACACGTGCAGATGTCTGAACCAAAAACGTCTGATCCATTACATTCATCGTGCACACGACAAGTTAATTCAACTTCGGGTTTTGCTAAATCAAGAGCATCTCCGAAAATATAAACGGTGGTGCTGCCAATCGGTGGAAGCCAAGTCTTTAGATCACGACGCGTAATTAATTCGGCGTACATGCCTCCGGTTTCTTGAAATAAAATCCGGCGAAGATCGCCTTCATCGACATTGAGACGATTGGCAATACCGGGCAAATACCAAACAGGATCGATGGCGACTTTAGTCACTTTAATATCTTTATTTTTTGTTACGATCTTGCCATCGATTTCTAATCGACCTGCATCAATAGCCTGTTGAATTTCAGGAATTTGCAGATGGGCCTGCGTGACCGCAATCGAAGGACGGATATCTAAGCCTTGATCATATAAACTTTTAAAATGAATTTGTGGATCTAATCCCCAAGGATCGATGCTGACCATTTTTGTCGGATCAAACCATTGCGGATAAGGACCAAGTGGTACGGGGCTTTGGGTATTATGCAGATCGGGTTTATGAGCCGGTGAAAATTTGCCGTTTGCAATTGAAAGGGCGCGGTAAACCGCATAACTTCCACTGTGAGTTCCAATCGCATTGCGCGCTTTTGAATTTGTTAATGAAGCGACAACGGGCCCACGCTCTAAAGGATCTTGAGCCCCCCAATTGATCGGAAGAGATTCTTTATATTTAAGATTGGTGTGCGAAGCTAAAATAACGTGGTTAGATCTAGTTTTCGAATCGAGTTTCATAAATTCCTTTAAATAAATATTAAGACATCCAGCTTGAGTCAGTTTGCTTTTCCCACTTCACAGTAACTTTTTTAACGTTCGACCAAAAATCAAGTGAATGGGCACCGGTAATATCGCCGTGACCATATTTCGAAGCGTTTATACCGCCGAATGAAAAAGGTTCGCGCGGAACAGGAACACCCACGTTGACCCCAACCATTCCCGTCGAGGCTTCACGAATCACGCGATCTGCAAAAGCTCCGCTTGAAGTAAAGATGCTACAGGCGTTTCCGTATTCAACCGAATTTTCGATTTCAATGGCCTCGGTCAAATCTTTCACACGAACGATACTTAAGATTGGACCGAAAAGTTCCGTCACAGCAGCATGACTTCCGGGTTTGACATGATCTAAAATCGTGGGGCCGATCCAATTTCCTTCTTCAAGTCCTGCGGGAGCTTTTGCTTTGCGACCGTCTAAAATAATTGTGGCTCCGTCTTTTTCTGCTTTTTCGATCATCGAACTTAAGAATTTAACCTGTTCTTTGGTGATGATCGCACCCATATTTTCGCCCAGAACCATAGAGCTTGCACGTTCTTTAATTTTTTCGATATGTTGATTTATTTTTGGATCATTTCCCACGGCCAACAAGACAGATGCCGCCATACATCTTTGACCGGCGCAACCGGTAAAAGAATCGGCGATACTTGATCCGCTGATGTCAGTGCTGGCATCGGGTAAAAGAATGATGTGATTTTTTGCTCCACCTAAAGCTAGAACCCTTTTACCAAGCTGAGTTCCGCGATCATAAACTTTTTTGGCAATTGAAGTTGATCCCACAAAGCCAATGGCTTTAATCAAGGGGTGATCAATTAATTTTTCAACTGTAGATGCTCCGCCATGAAGAACCGTCATCAAACCTTTTGGAAGGCCGGCTTCACTTAACGCATTAGCCATAGCCACTGATGTGAGTGGAGTTTTTTCTGAAGGTTTCCAAACGTAGGCGTTTCCGAGCGCAAGATTTATGGGAATGGTCCACATCGGAACCATGGCCGGGAAATTAAATGGTGTAATATTAAGAATTACACCCAAAGGTTCGCGTCGGTATTCGCAACTTACCCCGCGAGAAACTTCCATGCGGCCACCGGTATCTAAATTTTGCAAAGATAATGCGTATTCAAGAACTTCGATGCCTTTCATTAATCCAGCTTTACCTTCTTCAAAAGTTTTACCTGATTCAGATGCTTTGATATGAGAAATTTTATCCAAGTCACGCATTAGAATATGACGAAACTGAAATAGAATCTTTGCGCGCTCTTTCATAGAAACAGCAGCCCATTCTTTCTGAGCCGCGGCTGCAGCTTTCACCGCAAGATCAATTTGCTCGGCGTCCGGACAAGTGACTTCGCCAATGATTTGATGATTATAGGGACTACGTACTGAAAAGTGATCACCGCGCCCGGGAACCCATTCACCATGAATCATCGAATGGGCTATTATTTTTTCTGCAGGCAATTGAGCTTTCATGAAACCTCTTTTATTAAAAAACCGAATAAAAGAGTTTAGATTTTTTGTTCAAGTTTGTGAAGACGGCGCGCATTAAAGTAGGGAAACTTGAGACTTAAAATATGGTATTTGTGAAATACTTATTTATTCTGGTTTTTCCCCAGACCGACATTTAATTACGGAGTTGGGGGAGCTTCTAATATGGTCTGGGTATTTCTTTGAATAACCATAATTCCGGGACCGGACGAGGGTGCGCCCGGAATGGCATAATCTCGGGGAGTTAACGCAGTTAAGGTCCCGGTCATTTTATTTACAGAGTAAGCACTGACAGATGCAGGTGCCATAGAATTACACGTGTAAGCAAATTTTCCTGTCGTGTCGATACGAACATCGTTTGGCCCGCCACCAGTATTTATATTTGATACTCGAGTTAAACCGCCGGTCGTTTGATTGATAGCATAGACAACGATTTTTTTAGGATCATCGTTGGCAGGAATCGCATTACCAATATTTGTCGAGAAAGCCGTACCATACAAAAATAACCCATCGTCAGAAACCGTCGAAGCCGACCCACCGTTATCATTAAATGGTGTTGGCACATTGTTTAAAATGGGCGTTTCGACTGGAGTTAATACTCCCGTGATTTGATCAATCGACCAAACAGAAATTTTATGAATGTTAACTAGACCCATATAAAGCCATTTTCCATTGGGATGAATGGAAATACCATCTCCCGGATTTGATGAATCTCCACCGAGCTTATTGATAAAAGGTGTTCCCGGAATTGAAGTCAAAAATCCCGTTGTTGAATCGATAGTAAACGATGCGACTCCGCCATATCCGCCATTAGCCGCTGCATATAAAAATTTTCCGTCCGCGCTGACAACAATACCATTTATAGTTAGAGCTCCCGTTGTCGGAAAACGTGCGGGCATGGTTGTCAACGTGCCATCGCTAGCAACGTAAAACCCAGTGATGTCATTTGTAGTCTGATTTGTAACGTAAAGATATCGTCCGGTCGGATGAAAAAAGAGCCCATTGGGTGAATTACCACCTGAAGCAATAGGCGCACCCAAAGAAACTAATTTTCCGGTTTGTGGTGTGATTGAAAATGCTGAAACGGTACCGGTTGAAACGTTGGCGGCATAAATATATTTATTGTTCGGGTGAATCACGACGCCGTAGGTCCCGGCGTGACCAGTGATCGAAAAAGGGCTGTTTACAATATTTAACAACGCACCCGTGGTGGGATGCTGAGCATAACCGTAGACTTTTCCCGGATCTTCCTGTGAACCTAAATAAAGAAAAGAGGCGTAAGAAAATTGAAGAGTACTCGGGTTCGTAATTAAGGGATCTAGAATGGAAGATTTTCCATCAAAATTAACAACTTTAATATCGTAAACACCATTTTGTCCTGGACCAAT
>JACMMZ010000120.1 GCA_014378775.1 Pseudobdellovibrionaceae bacterium | reverse complement strand
TCCATAGCCGGTCGAATTGACGATTTCCAAAGTATTATCAAAATCACTCGAACGATAAATAGCAACATTGGGACCGAAAATTTCGGTTTTTTGATAAATAGATTTAGGATCAAACGATTTCACTAGATGAATACTCGGAGTCACGTAATGCCCTTTGAAATCAACATCTAACGATTTACCCCGCATCAAGCTTTCACAATTATCTCGGTTCGCCATTTCTTGAAAACGCACATATTTCTCCACTGCAGAAGAATTAATTAAAGATCCCATAAATGGATTTTTAGACCAGTGTCCAATGGTTAATTTTTTTGCCACTTGATAAAAGCGGTCGGTAAATTGATCAGCTATTTTGTCGTGTAGGATGACTCGTGAAGTCCCTGAACATCTTTGACCTGTCGACATGTAGGCGCCGACGATGGTTTCATAAATCGCCTTATCCAAATCGGCATCATCCCAAATTACGGTGGCATTCTTGCCTCCCATTTCAAGCGCTAAAATTTTCCAATAATGATTAAGAGTTTCTTGTTTTATTTTTAAACCGACCTCATAAGATCCGGTAAATAAAATGCCATCAATAGATTCATGGGCAACTAAAAGTTTTCCTGTTTCGCCTTCGCCGTGAATCAAATTAAAAACTCCCGGAGGAAATTCGGCTTTCTCTATCATCTGTGCATACAGCTGACCTACAAACGGAGTTTGCTCCGACGGTTTAAAAATCACCGTGTTACCAGTGATTAATGCGGGAATAATATGCCCGTTCGGTAAATGTGCCGGGAAATTGAACGGACCAACCACTGCCATCACGCCGCGTGATTTGAATCTTAGAACTCCGTCCACGTTTGGTAGTGCATTGGCAAAACGTGATTCGCTGACAAGTTTTAAAGATTCATTTAGGGTAATATCAATTTTAGCGGATAGCGCTTTGGCTTCTGTGGTGGCATCCCAAAGTGCTTTACCGGTATCTCGCGAGATGGCTTCGGCCATTTCGGCTTCGTGTAAAATAAAAATATCTTTTAATCTCAGAATATATTTTTTTCTTTCATCAAGACTTAAGCGGGCCCAGGGGAGATAAGCTTTTTTGGCGTATTCACAGGCTTTCTCGACGTGATCTAGCGTAAATTGTGCGGTCATGATTTGATCGCTCAAATCACCGGGGCTTTCATCTTTGAATTGTCCATCAGGTTTTGTCGATAAAACAAATTTTCCGTTAAGAAAATCTCCTAAGAAATTAATTTTTTTAAGCTGCATTATTTCCTTCTTCCCTTTCCATATTCAAAAGGCGTGACAAAAACTTCCTGATCCATTTCTAATTTTAAAATATCCCGGGTTTTCGTTGGAACATAAACCAATCCATCACGAATTTCATACCCTGATACTCCAGCACGGAATTCTGGATCTCCACAACCAATAAATCCCAAAGCTTTAAAGGTGACATCTTTTGATTCCGCTACGCGTAGCATTTGACCCTGTTTTATGGGTAGAATACTTTCGGTCTTGGCTCCGTAATGAGGGCCACCATCAAACGGATCCACTTCGTCTAAATAAGAAAACCCAATACTTTCTAATAAATGTTGCGCCGGTTTTGTGGCTTCACCGACACGGCCCAAAACCAAGCGGGCTTTGGCGTCGAGTAGGGTTAAATAAATATCTTCTTCGGGAAATAACGATTCAATGAATTCTTTGTTTGTTTGAGACAAGGCATCAGCTTCTTGGTAAGGTAATCCAGTGAATCGTCGGCCCAAGGCTTCCCAGAATTCGCTTCGGCCCTCTTCGGTTAGAGGCGGCGTTAATTCACACAGAATTCTGGATTCGAATCTTTCAGGATACATTCCCATATAAACAAAACGACCTAACGAAATTTGTTTACCTAATTTTTCCGGGCGACGACGGTAAGCTCGATCAACTAACAACCCGCCGATTTCAGTTGGCCCATCGGTATCTAATTGAAAACGAAGAACTTGGTGTATAAAGCCTAAACCCAAATCACTGGAAAAGTGATCTTTTTTTAAAATTTTGAAATAACAATGAGGAACCGCATCCGATCCGTGTTTTGCAATCACCAACGAGCTTCCGACCACCATTTTTTCTTCAAGATCTTCCAACACGAATAAATACTCGGCCTGCGCCTTATCCAATTGCGACGAAAATGAACCCTCACTTCGCGCAATTTTCTCGGCAATAATTTTTTTATTGCCCGGTAAATTAAGCAAATTAAATTGTTTGGCCAGATCAGTTAATTGCGAAACGTCATCAGGCCGCGCCGCTCTAATAATAAAACTCATAAATACCTTTCGACTTTAGTTACAAAGTCTTTCGATCATTTTTTCATAAAACAAAATTGCCGTTTCAATTTGCTGGAGACTTACTTTTTCATTCGGCGTGTGAATATTTTCTTCACGCTCGCCAATACCAATGCAGATGCATTCGATTCCGGTACGAGCAAATAAGCTGGCTTCATTGGCTGACGCCATGGTTCTACACTCAGATAAAATACCGAGTTTTTCCATTTCACTTTGAGCCGATTTGACTAAAATTGATTTGCTGCTTAAACGGTAGGGGCGTTTATAATCTTGAAGATGAAATTCAGCCCCTATTTCTTCACAGGAAGAATAAAACATCTGAATCCATTTTTCGTAGATATCGTGTCCGACCGAGGGAACGATCCGGCATGATCCGCCCACTAAAATATAATCTTCATAGAGCCTCACTAAGCCAATCGATAACGTTGAATGGTTTGGCATAAAGTCATCATCAAGATTCTTTTTCATTTCTTGTTCAACATTTTGCGCCAATTGATAAATTCGATTCAATTTTTGAAGAGCTCCGTCTTTCAAATCAGGTTCATCAATAATTTCAACCGAAGCTTGATGCGGAACCGTGTTGAAACGAGATCCCGCTTCGATATCTAAAATCATCGCATCCTGGGGTAAGCTACTTAAGTATTCGAACATTTTGACCGCTGCATTTTCACCGAGATGCGGGGTCGAAGAATGTGTGGCACGACCCGAAAATACTTTGGACTGGGAAGAAGATTCGCTGGATGACGAATGTTTCTGACGCAAAATAAGTTCATCCTGAGAAAAGGGGATACGAATTTCGACAGTGGCAAATCCTTTTGCTGCATTGATGATTTGTAAATTCGAAGGTTCGGAAATAATAGCGTAGCGCGTGTTAATTTTATTTTTACGAATTATTTTAAGCGCACCAAGCATTCCGGTTTCTTCGCCGAATGTTCCGACTAAAACCGGATTAAGCGTTTGAAAATTTTTGTTTTTTAATCGAACGTTGTGGAGTGCAAATAACTTGCATAAAAAATCTAATTTGACTTCGGCCACGCCGAGTCCATGAATGTGGCCTTCATCAATCACCGCATCAAATGGATTACTTTGGTTTTTCACCCATAAAGCATAGGATCCAGGATCCACCGTATCTAAATGTGCTTGCAGCAGTAAATTTTGTTCGCCAGGTTTTGGCGGCTGCGCTCGAATAATAATATTAGCTTGCGGAACACCCTGCTGAGATTCATTTTGGATTTCAACCACTAATCCCATCTCGGTCGCCACATCGGATAAATATAAAACCAGATCAACCGTTGAAGCTAACGGTGAGGTATCGAATGAAACCATTCGACGAGCGAGTTCTATAAAATCAAATGTTTTCACTTAAACGCCTTCTTGAACCGTTTTTTCGATTATATTTAGCGCTAAGTCGATCTCTTGATCATTAATGATGGCCGGCACAAGGAAGCGGATACGCACCGGATCTTTACCACAACTAAAAGCAATCAGACCATTTTGAAATAACTTTTTAATAAATAATTCTGTTTGTTCTTTTTTTCCTTCAAAAGGCGTGAACGCAATCATCAATCCCATTCCGCCGGCATCAGAAAGCTGACCTTTGCAAGTGGAATCATTTAGTTGATTAAGACCTGAAACAAATTTTCTATGGATCTGTTGAATCCGGCCATTGGGACCAATGTAGCCTTCTTCTAACATTTCAAGAATTTCTAATCCGGTGGTTAAAGACGTACTGCCGCCAGAAAAAGTTCCCGCGATTAAGCCTGGCTTGGGATTATAATTTTCAGTATAAAGAGTTGCACCTAATTGGACTGTTTTGGCAATGGTGACAAGATCAACGTACTTACCCAAATCCATGGTTTCGAAAGCGAAAAATTCACCGGTTCGAGCAAAAGTTTGAACTTCATCAGCCCAAATCGCAATATTATTTTCCTTACAAAATTCCAGCATGGGAACGTAAAAGTCGCGAGGAACCGGTTGAAAACCACCCTCACCTAACATCGGCTCAAAAATAAATGTGGCAACATCTTTATCGTGCTTCGCATATTGTTCCTTCATCGCACGTAAGGCTTTTTCAGTGCTCTGGGAATCTTTTTTATCATGATTAGGAATACGTAAAATCTCGTGATATTCCGGCAACCCTTGTTTGTAAGCTGGGTTATCCGTTATTTCTGCCATCATCGTCGAACGGCCGGCAAAAGCATTCTTCATAGCAAAAACCATTTTTGCTGGAGAATTTTTTTGACGAGCTAATTTTAATGCGTTTTCATTGGCCATCGTTCCGCACGTTGCGAACCACACATGGCGGATCTGACTTTTTCGACTGGCCAGCTTCACTAATTTTTCCGAAAGTTTCCAGTAGTCGTTATTGGGTTGTAAATTTCCCTGCATGACGATGTCCGATAAGGCGCCGCGCACGGCGGCTTTCATGACCCGACGATTTGCGTGACCCATAATGTGAATTCCAATTCCGTTAATCAAATCTAATTTCACACTTCCGTCGATTAATTCAACAAAGGGACCCGAGCCTGCGCCAGTACCGACATAATTGTGATACAGCGGACGACCACGCAATTTGCCTAAAAGATCCATGGTGGCTTTTGCCGAGTTCACGAGCGCCGGATTCGGGGGGCGAATGCCGATAATTTCAGAATTGATGGATGAAACTTCATCCACTAAATCATTGAGCAATCCTTCAACGGCAGGA
Organism: Pseudobdellovibrionaceae bacterium; assembly: GCA_014378775.1. Lineage (GTDB taxonomy): Bacteria > Bdellovibrionota > Bdellovibrionia > Bdellovibrionales > Bdellovibrionaceae > Pseudobdellovibrio. The sequence continues at coordinate 3,011 of JACMMZ010000120.1, read as the reverse complement.
TCTTTTTGAATTTTATTTCCCACTAATAATTCATCAGAACTATTTACTTTTGCGAATAAATTACTTAACGATTCCAGCATTTTTTACCTCAGTATTTTAAGACCTAAGTTTACAATGTGCAATAATGAATGACAAGTCGCATGACAAGGAATCAAAGATAACACTATACTTTGGATATGAGTGCTAACACTGAATTATTTAATGAGGCTATTTCACTACACCAAAGTAAAAAATTTGATGAAGCGTTAACAATTTATTTGAAGCTCCTCGACAAAAGTCAGGATGCGTCTATAACTCGTGAGCAAGCCTCGACTGTCAGTCAAAATATGGCTGTGCTTTACCTGCAACAAAATAAAATTGAATTGGCTTACGTTTTTAATAAAAAAGCCTTAGCTTTAAATCCCTATAATTCAGCTGCCGAACAATTTGCAAAAAACTCACTTAATAATTTTAAAGTGACGGAAATCGCCCGCGATATTTCAGTCACTGAACAGCTCAATAACATGGGTCTTAAATTTATTCCTTTTGAAGCCCTGGCTTTAATTTCAGTTTTCTTCATTTTTTTGATTTTAAAATCGTTTTTTAAATATTTGATGCAGCAGAAAAAAAATGTGCTCGAAAACAAATTACCGCCAGTTTTAAGTTGGTCATTTTATGGCTATTTGGTGTTATTTTTTCTCACTTTTTCATTGCTCTGGGCCAAAGACCGCGAAGCCACTTTAGCCATCGGAATGATTAAATCCGCGAGTGTCTCGGTTCAAACCGCGGCCGGTGCTAATCAAGCTGTCATAACTGAGATTAATTTGGGGCATGTCGTACAAATTCTTCAATCAAAAGATGTTGAAGGCATAACTTACACTCAAATAAAGATTCCCGGGGCCTTCTCCGGCTGGATCAAAAAGTCCGATTTAGAGCCTCTGAATTCAGTGAACTAAGCCTTTGCTATCTTTACATTTTATGCTTATCCTATGGGGTATGGTTTATTTAATAGCATTAGTGATCTCTACAAATATCCTATTTGGATGCGCCTCGAGCGAAAAAAATCTGAACACCCCTGAAGGTTTATTTGCTCAAGCCAAGGAATACGAAGCCAGCGAGCGCTTCGAAATCGCGATTGCAAAATACAATGATATTAAAAATAAATTTCCATACAATCCCTTAGCGATTGAAGCTGAATTAGCGATCGCCGATGCGCAATTCACGCGCGAAAATTATTCTGATGCGCAAATTGCTTATCAAAATTTTCGTGATCTTCACCCAAAGCATCCGAAGACAGATTACGTTATTTATAAAACAGGTCTCAGTTACTACATGCAATTACCGGAAACGATCGATCGGGATCTGACTTTAGGTAATGATGTAATTTATCATTTTGATGAAATCATCAAAAATTTTCCGCGCTCCGAATATGTGAACGATGCCAAAGAAAAACGACAGAATGCCTACAACCGCCTTGCAGAAAAAGAACTTTACATTGCTGATTTTTATATGAAACAAGAAAAATATGGCGCGGCTCTTCGTCGCTATGAACTTTGCATTACTAAATATACCGGGATGGGTTTCGATCCGCGCGCACATTACGGAGCCCTGAAAGCCGCCACCGCCTTGGATGACTCCGTTAAAAAGAAATCTCATTTACAAAGCTTGATATCAAAATATCCGAATTCAGATGAAACGAAAAAAGCAAAAAGCGAAGGACTTCTTTAATGAGATCTTTTTCCGGTCAGCTTTTAGACGAAGCGCGCGAAGCTTTCATCGAAGGAAAATACAAAGACGCTGAAGCGTTACTTCAACAGCCCACTTTGCAAAACTCAAATAATCCGGAAGTTTTTCAAATGATGGCGACTATTTTGTATAATCGCGGTCAATTCAACAAGGCCATTAAAACTTTTAAAAAAGCCCTTTCTATCGACCCGACTTACACGGACGCCGCCGTCGGTTTATCGATTATATTAAATGATCTTGGGAAATATGAAGAAGCCAAAAAAGTATTCGAAGAAGCCCAAACTCTGATTGATCGAAAAAAATCAAATCAATCCACGCAAACCTCACCAGGTGTGGAAGAAAAGTTTGCCGCAAAACATTTAGAATTGGCGCACATGTATCTGCAATACAAACGCTTCACCCAAGCTTTAGAACAATTCCAGCAGGCCTACTCCTTAAGTCAAAAAAAGGTCGATATTATGCTGCAAATAGCCGAATGCCATGTTGAAGCGGGACAATCGAATCAAGCAGTCAAAGCGCTGCGATCACTGATTCAATCAAATAATAAATTGATTATGCCTCGACTGAAGCTCGGTTTAATCCTTTATAATTCTCATATGATTGCCGAAGCGGTGGATCAATGGGAGAATGTCTTACGACTTGATCCAAAAAATGACGAAGCCCTACGTTATTTAAAAATGGCTCAAGCTACGGGTATTACAAATTTAAATTACTAGGAAGATCTGATGAAACAAATCAAAGATGAAATGACCGTTTTTTTAAAAAAAGAAGATATCGAAAAACTAGTTTCTAAATTAGCCGCGCAAATCGAAAATGATTACGAAGGAAAAGACATCGTCTTTATCTGTCCTTTGCGCGGATCCATTCATTTTGCCGCCGATCTGATGCGAAAAATTAATCTTCATCAGCAAGTCGATTTCGTGTCATTACAGGCCACAGAAAAAGGCGGAGCTATCCGTTTGATCAAAGATATCTCGATTAACATCACCGGAAAAGATGTCATCATCATCGAAGAAGTCATCGACACCGCCCGCACGTTAAATTTTTTAAAAGATCGCTTAATCACGGCCCGTCCGCGATCACTCAAAATCGTAACCCTACTTGATAAGCCCTCACGCCGTGAGCTTCCGATCCGCGCCGATTACATCGGTAAAACGATTGATGACCGCTACGTCGTCGGCTACGGCATGGACAGCGAAGAACTCGGCCGTAATTACTCGGATATTTACGTTCTGAAGAATTAATTTTTGGATTCAAATTTTTTAGATCAGTAATCCTAAAATTTC
>JACMMZ010000013.1 GCA_014378775.1 Pseudobdellovibrionaceae bacterium | reverse complement strand
TCCAGACATTCGACCGCGGTGATCACGGTGGGACCGGCATCAAAGGTAAATCCTTTTTCTTTGTACACGTAGGCTCGTCCGCCGGCCATATCACGTTTTTCAAATATTCTAACATCACAACCTTGCGCTTGAAGACGAATCGCTACACTGATTCCGCCAAAACCACTTCCGATAACCGCTACTTTTTTCTTAGTATGCATTTGTTATTTTTTCTTTCATTTTTATGATCAACGAATAAGCCAACGATGACTCATTTAATTGAAATTCAGTTTTTAAAATTTCAGTTATTTTATGCAATTCTGCCAAAGCTAAATCGAGTGCGGTTTTTTTAAGATTGGTCAGTTTTAGAAAATCCTCGAGCGGTTTGATCTCGGGCAGCTTATCGACGGCTTGAATAAAATCATTCCAATTCTCGGAGCTTCCTTTTTGCGAAAGCACCGACCAAATCCAAGTAGGTCGTTTCAATTTAAGATCTTCTAAATGTTTTGAATTCAAGCACGCCACATTCATGTTTCCAATATCATCTAATTTTTGTAAGCAACTCCCGAAGGATTCCCCAAAACGATCGAGTTTTGAAAAATCTTCGAAATCTTCATTTAATAAAGCCCCTAGCTTCAAAGATAATTTCATTAAGGCTCCGCTTTTCAGCCTTAAACTTGTTTCAACTAGTTTGGGAACTTTAGTTGGTTCAACCTTGGTAATGTTGATGGAAATATCAAGTGCTTGTCCTAAATGAGCATCTCGCATGATTTCGATAATTTGTTTAAGGGCTATTTCTCGATATTTCTGAGAAACGTCGAGCTCATTGATTAAGTGCGCCGCCTGAAAATAAAGAAAATTACCTAAGTTTAATGCTAAAGGTAAGTCATACATCCGGTGTATCGCCATGGCCCCGCGACGCTCGTGACTGTCGTCATGAATATCATCAATGATCAAAGATCCTAAATGAATGGTTTCAATAATGTGGCTGATTTGCAGTAAAATGTCGGAAGATTTTAATTTCGGTGAGCCTGATAAAAGCCATCCCAGTTCGACGAAGTGACTTCGAATATTTTTACTCGGGCGTTGCCGAACTTCGGCCCACGGTTGGAACACCGAGGTGCTCCAAAATTCTTGAAGCAATTCAACGGTACTTTCGGGTGAAGAGTCGTGCTTCAACATATTTTGCAAATCGACAGAAATGGCTTTTGTAAAAAGAGGATTCGAATTGTTTAGTTCATGCATGAGTTCTGATTCTTACCTATTTTGAGTCTTTGTATGGTTTCAAAAGCACAGTCTAGCTTAAGAACCACGCGGGCTCAACCTCGAAAATTTTTCCATGTTTTACCACCTTGGACCGCGGGCACCGATCGCAAAATCATTCAGGCGCAGTTGGAAGGTCCTCAAAACACGTAAGATCCATGCTGAATCTTACAATTAGCCAGCTCTTTATTAGCTCTTTGAACAACTGGGGATCACAACGGGTAACTTTTGCAATGATGTTGATTCAAAGCACATCGACCAGTGGCTTGATCCGTGAATTTATCTTCCGCTAAAGGTCCAATAAAAAAAGGCTGTAATTAAACAGCCTTTTAACAAAATATCTCAATTAAATAAGCAGACTATTCGTAAATAAAACAAATTATCTTTTCGTTAACTTTGGCATTCGCTTCGGAAATCTGAATCGTTCCTTCAGAGGAATTCTCTTCTTCCGCCGCAGTTTTATTTAAAAATCCTTTTGAGAGTGTAAATTTAATTTCCCGTTTTTCCGTTTTTACGGAAAGGATGTCTGAATTTTGATTCTTCGCTAAGTTGACCGTCTGATCGACAATATATTTAGGAGCAAAGCCTTCAGCGATGGTGACCCGATATGACTGCGCACCATTCATTTTATGCATTAAAATCACAATTCCATCAGGATCATCAATCGGGGTACAGGCAATGCTTTCTGCTGCAGATGAAACGGTTGAAATAAGCATAGGAATGACAGCGATTAAAAAATAATTTTTCATAAATGACCTCTTGGAATGAAGAAATGCAGGTCTTGTACCAGGTCTTTTTCAAAGATCATTAATTTAACTGTATGGAATCATTCAAGATAACCGTGATGGGTTTCCAGCACCTGTAATAAGTTTTTACAGTCGCCGTAAAAATGTCGTCGGCTCACTAAGGTTTCCGCTGCATCAAAGCCCCGTAGAATCCATCGTGGCCATCTTTGTGCGGCCACATACGGATCTCTTTCACCAGGGTCCAATTTTTGCCGGTTTCAGTTTCTAAAAACCATTTTATTTGGTCTTCATTTTCGCTATTTAAGATACTGCAAGTGGCATACACCATAAATCCGTTTGGTTTACACATTCGGGAATAATCCGTTAAAATATTTTTTTGTAAATCGATGAGGCGAATAATTTCATCCATGGATAGTTTCCATTTTGTGTCTGGATTGCGGCGAAGCACCCCTAACCCAGAACAGGGAACATCGAGCAACACACGATCAAATCCGGCCTCTAAACGCTTAAAAGTTTTTGTTGATTCAATCACTTTGGTTTCAACAATATCTACGCCATCACGGGCCGCACGTTTTTTTAACTCGCTTAATTTCCATTCGTGAATGTCCATGGCGATGATTTTACCTTTGTTCTTCATCATGGCGGCCATATGTAATGTTTTCCCGCCGGCACCAGCACAGGCATCGACAACCCGATGACCCGGCTGCACGCCAAGAAGCGGAGCAATCAATTGGGATGAAGCATCTTGAACTTCAAAGTATCCTTTTTTAAAACATTCAGTAGTAAAAACATTTTTACGTTCAGGTAAAACCAAACAGTCTTCAAAGCCAGAAACAAATTCGGTTTGAATATCTTCTTTGCTAAATTCTTCTTTTAGCTTTTCTTTTGTGATTTTGAGAGTATTGGTGCGAAGGTAAACTTTAGCCTGTTGATTTAAAGCGCGCATCAGCGAAGGCCATTCAACTCCGAATTCTTTTTGGCCCAATTCATCTAGCCAATCAGGAAACGAATACAAAACTTTATCCTCATGTTTGTACTTCAAGCGACTTTGTATTTTTTCAATATCAAAACCAGAAAATTCATCCCAATCAGGAAGTTCGCCATTTGCTTTAATAAGATGCGCCACGACTAGATCAAAGTTTTCTTCAGACTTCATCACCTCAGAGTAATAGCGATTGTGACGAACGACTTCATACACAGTTTCGGCAAAAAATTTACGATCGCGCGCACCGAGTTGTCTATTGGCTTTAAATGTTTTTTCTAAAACTTTATCCGCATAGCGGTTTTCATCAAAAATTTGATCAAGTGTGTCCACTATTTTAAGAATCATATGGAAATGTATTTTCACCAGTCAAATTACCTTAAAAATTAAATATCGTTCCCAAAGATAAGAACGTTCCGTTGAATTGTCCGTCGCTAGTGATGTGTAAATGATTACGCAATCCGCCTTCGACATAAAATCCCACAGAGTCGAAGAGATTAAAGGCTCTTAAACCTAAATACAATTGATAATCAAAAGAGATCAATGATTCTTGATCAATCTGTTTTAAATACACACCTAAACCGGCGGCTCCGCCAAAATAAATAGGAAATTTAGATGCGGCCTCAGGAAAAGTTATGGCGTAAAGTAGACTGAGCTTACTGGAATCTTGTTCGGCCGGTCGGTACTGGTTGTAACTGATTCGTAATGACTCATCAAAAAGATACTCCTGCTCGGCAAATCGATACGTGAGATCTGCTCCCCATTTTCCGATTTTCTCTTCTTTTCCGTTGTGAGCCCAGTTGTAAGCCGTACCGTCAGAAAAAGTTCCAAAGCCCAGGGCCATGAAATGGTCTTGCAACCGTTTGCCAGAATAAGATGAAGAGGATGAGTCATCATCGGCGGACGCTGTGCCTCGGCGCTCGGCTTGCTTTTCCAGTTGGAAGTAGCGAGCCGCGGCAGTTCTGCCGACTTTAGGAGCACCAGCAAAACTGGAAACGCCTGTGTTAAAAATGGTGAAAAAAAGAAGGCTGTGGAGAATTTTCAAGTTGAGCTTCATATCTTAATTTTAATGAACATTCAGCAATCTTGCCTATTACTATTTTTTAACGCCTAGTATTATTACCAGGTTGATTTTTCAATATCACAGTCTGTATTTGACCAGACCTCGACCCTCAAATAATTTGTGAGATCGTTCTGAAATATAACAAATACCCAGTGGATGTGACATGAAATGCCCTTTTTGCGGACATAGCGAAGATAAAGTACTCGATACTCGCGTTCAAAAAGACGGCGGTATTCGCCGGCGTCGCGAATGTTTGTCGTGTAAATCCCGCTATTCAACACTCGAAACGGTCATGTTAAACTATCCTTTCGTCATAAAAAAAGATGGTCGTCGCGAACCTTTTAACAAAGATAAAATTCTGCGGGGGCTTCAAGCGGCCTGTCAGAAACGTCCCGTATCTTTAAGTCAACTCGAAGCGGTCCTGGAAAAAATCGCGTCGTGGGTGATCACGCGTGGTGAAGGCGAAATCGCTTCGCGAGTAATTGGTCGAAGACTTATGGCCGAACTTAAACAATTAGATGACGTGGCTTATATTAGATTCGCCAGCGTTTACCGAACCTTTAAAGACGTTCAAGATTTCGTCGAAAAACTTGAAGGCGATGAGTTGATCGACATGGTGGATTCATCTGGTCCGCAAATGTCATTATCCGCGATTCCCACTTTCCAACCCCAGCTGATCCCGCAACAACAAATTTTAACCAACCTTGAAACCATGCAGAAAAGAAAAACCGATGAGACGAAAATCCCGCGAACTGGCTCTACAGATCCTGTTTCAAACTGAATTCACTCCTGAAGTTACCATGCAGGATATGGCCACGGTTTTCGAAAAGAAAATTGACAGTGAGACGATGGACTACACGATGCTTTTAGTCAAAGGCGTGAAACAACATCGTGAAAAAATAGATGCCCGGATTCAAGAAGCCAGTCGTCATTGGAAAATCGATCGCATGGCTTCGGTTGATCGCAATATTTTACGAAGTGCCGTTTTTGAAATGCTCCACGCGAAAGAAACAATAGAACCAAAAATTGTCATCAATGAAGCCATTGAAATCGCAAAAGTCTTCGGCACTCAAGATTCGGGCTCATTCGTAAACGGAATTCTTGATCAAATCGTTCGTAACGACCGCGTTTAAGTTGAACTGAATTCGGTTAGACGTAGATCCAGTTCATTTTTTTAAACGTCGAAAAGAGTCCACTCCCCATTTTGATTTACCTATAATAGGGCTATGTCAAAATCCATTATTAAAAAAATTGAAAAGCTTTTTGAACCTGAAATGATTTTCGAACATTTCTCATTTTTATCAGAAAAAAGTGAATTTGAAATCGAAGATAATTTTAAACTGATTGAAAATTTAGGTTACTTTCACGATACCAATCCGAACTGGAACCTGTTTTTCTCGCGTTTAGCGCCGTTTTTCGAAATGGGATTGTTGTTTAACGATAAAAAATTAAATGATGTTTTTCACAACGGTAAAATTCACAACTGTGCTGAATCTCAAATTGAAATGGCTTTACCCCAGTCAAAAATTTTTAATATTTACACCACAGATGCCCAGGCATTTTTAAAAAAAATAAAAATCAATTCGTTTTTTAATGGCTCAAAATTAAATTGTCATTACGTGCGCGTTGAAACCGGCACCGCGTTTGTCCTTTTTGCTAAAAAAGCGGAACCCTGGAATAAACTGCAAATTGAATCTCTCCAAAAATCTTTAATCAATTACTCGCTTTAAATGACAGACGAAAATATCACACCCCCAGCCCCCACGGGAAAGACTATTTATATCCTTTCCGATGGGACCGGAGAAACTGCCGCCACCATGGTGCGCGCTGCTTTGGTTCAGTACAACGCTCAAGAAGTGAATATCATCCGTTGTAAAAATTTACGCTCGGAAGAAAATATCTTGAAAATGATAGATGAGTGTTTTGAAAAGCGCGGCATGATTGCTTACACATTCGCAGGCCTGGCTATGCGAAAAAAGATTGCGGAAGTTTGCAGTGAAAAATCTATTCCATCCACGGACTTATTAGGTCCATTGATTGTATCCCTGGATGATTTCTTCGGTGTTCCCTCCGCCAGTCGCGTAGGGGCATTACGTCAAACCGATGATTCCTATTTTAAACGGATTGAAGCGATTGAATACACCGTTCGCCATGATGACGGAAAAACGTCGGCAGAATTAGATAAAGCCGACATTGTCTTGGTCGGTATCAGTCGAACCAGTAAGACACCACTTTCAATTTTTTTAAGTCACAAAGGCTGGAAAGTGGCCAATATTCCCTTGGTCATCGGCTCCCCGTTGCCAGAACAATTATTTCAAATTGATCAACGAAAAGTCATCGGTTTGATTATCGATATTCATTCATTGCAAAAGATTCGAAAAAATCGCCTCGAGAAATTCGGGCAAGACTCCGGAGGAGAATACGCCTCTTTAAGTCAAATCATGCAAGAAATCGAATACGCCGAAAATTTATTTAAACAAAATCGCCGCTGGCCAGTGTTCAACGTGACCGAACGGGCCTTAGAAGAAACGGCCAGTGAAATCGTGCGCGTGATCGCGTCACGAATGGGGCTGCCAAGTTCCGTTTTATTTTGATTTAAAAGCGTCTACAATTCCGGATTAGGTACGGCGTACCTTTTATTTTAGTTTCGTTGCTGATCGCCCATTAAGGCTTGGAAAAGAATTTCGGCAGTTTCGCTTGAGGTATGACCTTTTTTACTGATGTATAAAATATTTAAGTTGTAATTGAAATCGGTGATTTGGATTCGGTTAAGACGACCGCCACGGATTTGTTTTTTGACCGAATGGGCCGGTAAAAAACCCACTCCTAATCCACTTTCGATCACGCGTTTTAATGTCCCGACATTTGATGATTCAAACACTGCTGGCAAGTCGCCGGCAGCTGCGTGCAATTTTTTATCGAAATCAGGAAATTCATGGGAAAAATGAACGTAAGGAATTTTTCTTAATTCTTTAATGCTTAATGTGGTGGGATAAAAAGTATCTTTACCAGGCCCTACCAGCCAGATTTCTTCTTTCATAAAAATTTCGGTTTGTGCTTGAGATAAAGTCTTATTAAAATTCATTAAAGTTTCCGGAAGCACGATTACATCTAATTCATCATTTTCAAATTGCTTAATGATTTCTTCCCCGCGCGCGTATTCGACTTTGATTTTGAAATCCGGATTATATTTTAATAATCGATTTACAACCGGGCTCATGAGATGAAGGCCGATTGAATTCAAAGTTCCAATCCGGAGTAAACCTTTTAATTGCGCCCCGACAGATTTAATCGCGATTTCGGCCTGCTGAGAAAGACTTAGAATTCTTTTCGCGTACTCGTACAACATCTCGCCTTGGGCTGTTGTTTTAATTTGTTTAGCGCCACGAACAATCAGTTCAACATCTAATTCTTCTTCTAAGTTTTTCATCTGCTGGCTCACTGCAGGTTGAGTCAGAAATAATTTATCCGCGGCTGCGGTCATACTTCCTTCGGAAACCACCATGACAAAAGTCTGGAGCTGCGAAAAATTTAGCATAAATACCTCTTTGAATTATAATTCCAATATGAGTATACTATAGACTGAACACGAGGTGATGCAACATGAGTTTATTTCAACCAAGACTGATCCCATTTTTTTTAATTTTGCCACTTTTTATTTACAACACCGCGCAGGCACGTTCATTTAAAAACGCCTATATTTCTTTTGAAATCCAGGATAACTGGAAATGTAAAACCGAACAGTCAGAGTGGGTTTGCCGATCAGAAGATCCTCAAGAATCAAAAGAAGCCGTTATTATTTTAACTGCAAAAGAAGCCGGTATCCCCGACACCTTCACGGCTTACAACGAGCATCTCGGTCGTCCCATCACTTTAAATTTGAAAACCGGTGGCACCATGATGTCCACCATCACTATCCCCCCGCGTGAGTATTCAGTGGGTGAACAAAAGTGGCTCGATGCTTTGCACTCAAATAGCGAAGTCCAGAATTATTACACCCGCTATTTAGCTACCATCAAGGATAAGATCGCCATTTTAGTCACGTTTAGTGCCCATTCTAAATTTTATTCAAAACATTCGGCGCACTTCATGAAAACGGTTCAGTCCCTAAAAGTGATTGCCGCAAAAGATTTAACATCGCGACCTGAATCAGGTCCGCTTCGGGGATCAAACGAAATGTTAGGGGCCGGCGTCGGACAAGCTATGCCCGCGGATCTTTTAAGTTCCGAGGACGGCACGGAT
>JACMMZ010000012.1 GCA_014378775.1 Pseudobdellovibrionaceae bacterium | reverse complement strand
TCTGGTTTTGTAAAAAAGAAAAAGATCTATCCTACGCCTGAACTTTATCTCCGAGCTGTCAAAGCTCGAATAATTAAAGATCCAACCATCAGCTTTCAGATGAAAAATGGATTTGAGCCTACCCATATCCTTGAGAATTATTTGCCTTCCGATGTCGAGTCCCAGGGTTATGCAGTGCTTATGCGCTGGGATAATCCTTTGATCGATCCCCAAGGTAATCGGCACTACATTGAGGATTCCAGAGACAAAGTGCGAATTTGTACCATCAATTTTGAGCAAAGACGAATTTCTTCTTTTGAGGAATTTCAGTCGATCGCTGAATATTTTATTGGTGTGGCTGCTGATTACAAATCCGATTTCGTGGTGTTTCCGGAATTTGTCACCATGTCTTTACTTTCAATCATGAATAAAAAACTTGATCCAGTGGAATCATTGGAACACTTAGCTCAGTACACGGAACCTTTCAAAAAATTTATGAGTGAAGCGGCCGTGAAATACAACACCAACATTATTGGTGGGACTCATATGGAAAGAGATGCAAAAGGATTCATGCGAAATGTTTGCTACATTTTCTTACGTGACGGAGCGATTCACCAGCAATTAAAAATACATCCTACTCCAACTGAAAGAGAACGGTGGGGTGTTCGCGGCGGAGACAAGCTTTCGGTTATTAATACCGACAAGGGGCCGATTGGCGTTCTTGTTTGTTACGACTCTGAATTTCCTGAGTTGACTCGTCATCTGGTCGATCAGGGTGCTAAAATAATCTTTGTTCCTTTTGCCACGGATACTCGTCAAGGGTATCTCAGAGTCCGTTACTGTTGTCAGGCGCGAACAATTGAGAATCAATGTTACTTTGTTCTTTCGGGAAATACCGGAAATCTCCCAAGAGTTCAGAATATGGATATTAACTACGGTCAAAGCTGCATTCTGACGCCATCGGATTTTCCTTTTGCCAAAGATGGAATCGCCGCCGAGACCGACACGAATGCTGAGATGGTGGCCATTGCTGATTTAAGTATCGGTGATCTAATTAAAGCTCGAAATAATGGAACAGTCAGAAATCTGAAAGACAGACGTCATGATCTATATAGCGTCACCTGGAAAGGTAAATAGAAATTGGCTTGGCAACAAATCGAAAAAGATTATTGGTTCAAACAACAAAAAATTCAGCGTTCCTATCAAGATATCGTCGTGACCGAAATACAAAAGCTAAAACTTAAGTTTGAAGTATTACAGTACGGAGCCTTATCCTTAGATAAGGATCGCTATCCGCTTTTTTTAGTTAGATCAAAAAATATGGATTCATCGAAAAAAACAGTTTTGATCACCGGAGGCGTGCACGGTTATGAAACCAGTGGCGTACTCGGGGCTCTTAATTTTATGCAAACACACGCCGTGACTTACCAGGAAAATTTTAATTTCGTTTGTGCTCCGTGTATCAGTCCTTGGTCTTTTGAAACCATTAATCGTTGGAACAATAAAGCCATTGATCCCAATCGATCTTTTTTTAACGAAAGTCCCGCAGAAGAGTGTCAGTTTTTCTTAAAGGCCACATCAGACTTAAAACCGTTTGTTCACATTGATCTGCATGAAACAACCGATACCGATAACACGATTTTTCGTCCGGCTTTAGAAAAGCGTGACGGCGTGGTTCACGAATTTTCACCGATTCCCGATGGATTCTATCTTGTAGGTGACACCCAAAATCCTCAGCCCGCTTTTCAAAAAGCGATTATAGATCACGTTCGCGCGGTGACGCACATTGCTCCCGCTGATGAGGCGGGAAATTTAATAGGTGTCAAACTTGAACAAGAGGGCGTGGTTAATTACCCGGTGAAAGAATTATTTTTATGCGCCGGGATTTTTAATCCGATTTATGGTACGACGACCGAAGTTTATCCCGATAGCGATAATGTGACCGGTGAAATTTGTATTCAAGCTCAGGTAGCGGCTATTTGTGGCGCATTAGAATTTGCTCAGGGTAAGTCTCTGACTTGACCTTCAGGACTAACCGGAGTCATATCTTTTTATGACTTCTCCAACAAAAAAACGTATTTTATCTTTAGTTAATCTTGAACGCGGGACTCTGCTTTGGGGTCTGTTTTTTCTTATACTTTCCAGCGTTGCGGGCTTAGTTTATCCCCAATTTGTGCGTTGGATGGTGGACCATGTTTTAACCGCCAAAGATTATTCGCTTTTGAACCAAGTAGTTTTAGGTTTATTTATCGCGCTGTCGGTCAGCATGATCGCGGGAAATATTCGGTATTATCTTTTCACGTTAAGTGGTGAACGCATTGTTTTAAAACTTCGTGAACAATTGTACCGTAGCATTTTAAAACAAGAAGTCGCTTTTTTTGATTTCAATCGCACCGGAGAGTTGATGAGTCGACTTTCCTCCGATGCGACGACTTTGCAAAACACCGTCAGTGTAAATATCTCGCAGGCATTACGAAACCTGGCGCAGGTGGTCGGCGGTTTCGGATTTATGTTTTACACGTCTTGGAAACTATCGGCGGTTTTGTTGATTATTATTCCACCAGTCGGTGGGTTGGCGTTTTTTTTCGGAAAAAAGATTCGCGGACTTTCGAAACAATTTCAAGCAAGCCTCGCTAACAGTTCCATCGTCGCGGAAGAAACTATTTCGGGTTTACGTACGGTGAAATCTTTTGTGCAGGAACAAAACGAAGCCCGTCGCTATCAAACGGTATTGGTCAGTGCGCTTTCGCTAGCGCGTAAGCGCATTTATGTGATCGCTGAATTTATGTCATTGGCCATGGTGTTAGGTGTCACCGCTATTTGTTTTGTGCTGTGGTTTGGTGGACGGGAAGTCATTGCGGGATCCTTATCTACTGGCGAACTCGTTCAATTTTTACTGTATCTATTTGTGGTTGCGATTGGCGTCGGAAGCTTGGGAAATCTTTACGGAGATCTCATGGGCGGCATTGGAGCCAGCCAACGCATTTTTGAAATCATCGAGCGCGAACCGGCCTTTCCAGATACGGGGAGGACTCTTGCTTCGGTGCGCGGAGAAATTGAATTTTCCCATGTGAAGTTCTCGTATCCAACCCGAACCGATATTGAAGTTTTATCGGATCTGAGTTTTAAAATTAAAGCCGGTCAAGCCATTGCTTTTGTCGGAATGTCGGGCGGAGGTAAAAGCACCATTGCGGCTCTCATTCCACGTTTCTATGATCCCACTGGTGGAAGAATTCTTTTCGACGATCAACCGGTCAATGAATTAAAACCTTCTTGGCTGCGGGAACAAATCGCGATTGTTTCTCAGGAGCCTATTTTGATTTCGTCTACCATTGAAGAAAATATTCGTTATGGAAAGCCGGAAGCCACGGACGCCGAAGTATTAGAAGCCGCGCGATCCGCGAACGCTTTAGAATTTATAAATCGATTTCCCGAAGGATTTAAAACTTTAGTCGGCGAACGCGGAATTCAACTTTCCGGCGGGCAAAAACAACGAGTTGCTATTGCCCGAGCTCTTTTGAAAAATCCGAAACTTCTTATTTTAGATGAAGCCACCAGTAATTTAGATACGGCCAGTGAACATCTAGTACAGGATGCATTAAAGATTTTAATGAAGGGTCGTACGACCATTATCATCGCACACCGATTGGCTACGGTGAAAGATGCGGATTCAATTTTTGTGATGGACGGGGGCCGCATTTTACAAACAGGCCGCCATGAAGAATTAGCTCTTGATAAAGACGGCCTTTATTTTAAATTATTACAAAGACAGTTTAACGAACCTATTTAAAAAAGGAAAATCATGAGAAAAATTCTTTCAACGGAAAAACAACATATGGCGGCTCAATCAGCCATAGCTGGATTTCATTTAGACACCGTAAATGAAGTTGAAAGTGCTATTTCAAATAACCAATGGGTTATTGTCGGGATGAAACACAATCCGGTTGTGACGAAAGCTCGTGGGATTTTGAAAGATCACAAAATAAATTATCATTATATCGAATACGGAAGTTATTTTAGCGGTTGGAAAAAACGTTTAGCGATCAAATTGTGGAGTGGCTGGCCGACTTTCCCGCAAGTTTTTCATAACGGTATCCTGGTCGGCGGCGCTCAAGATTTAGAGAATTATTTAAAAGTCTAAATGACCGCCTTTTCATCCACCCCTTTATTAAGTTTATGGGACATCTTTTTACTATTCGCTATACCCGTCGGTGGAGGAATTCCTGCTGGAGTATTAATGGCTCAAGCTCGAGGTGTCGGATGGGTGGAAATGACGGCACTTTATTTTGTATCAGATATTCTCTTGGCTTTTGCATTTGAACCCATCATGAAAATTTTTATCTGGGCCTGCGCGCGCTCAAAATTTTTAACTTTGTGGCGCGAATCTTTTAAAAAATCTACGGCTATGCTAACGGCAGGTTACGGAAAATCTCCGGGACCTTTTGCTTTAGTGTTGATTGCGTTTGGTGTGGATCCGATGACGGGGCGTGCAGCCGCCATGGCGGCCGGCCATGGATTTTTAGCCGGCTGGGCCATCGCTATTATGGGCGACATGCTTTTCTTCGCGGTGGTCGCGGTATCTACGATTTGTCTCAATAATATTTTAGGTGACGGAACGTGGACGGCCATTATTATTATGGTGGCGATGTTGGGTATACCGGCTTTAATTCGACGGTTTAAAACCGCAAAGACTTAAGCCCCGTTGACGTCATTGCAATATCCAACTTTAATTAAGAAAAAGGAAACTTTATGGAATATGAAAAAAAAGCTCAGAATTTAGATGAAATGTTTCAAGAAATGCGGCCTTTTGCTCTCTATGCAGCGGTTCCTATTATCCTTACGATTATTATCGCGTTAACTTTCGGCGTCAGTTAGAGAAACGCTCAATAGATATGAGCGCTTTTTATTTTTAAATTTCGAAGTAGAGCCTCGTCATGGTGGTGCCGTACCCGGAAGTTGATCCAATTCTAATCGTACATAATGTTTTCGAATAATTTTTAGCATACGTCCTCCTTAAGTATTTTATCGCGTAACTACTTCTCGGACTAACTTCAGAAAACTGAATATGCCAAAATAAAAATTAAATGAGTTCTCAGGCTGAGACTCGTAAGTTATTGAAAAGTGACTTTTTTTAAAATTTAAAAATATTAATTATTTGGTGCGCCAGCAGGCAAGCGTAAAGTAAAGAACAGATTTTCTAGCCTTAAGGCGATTTACCCTTGGCTGGGAAATTGGAGCGGCTCAAATCTATTTGGTTTCCAATATAGTTCATGATAGTGTGAACTATATGAAATTAATCGTTATTTTGGGAAACCAACTGTTTGATCCGAAAGTATTTAAAGCTCAGGGCGTGGATGCGAAAAAAACTTTGTTTTTTATGCGCGAAGATCAAGAACTTGCGTCTTATTACAAGTTTCACAAACACAAAATTATTTTTTTCTTCGGGGCCATGCGGGCTTACCGCGATGAGCTCACGAAACTGGGATACACGGTTCATTATGAAGCGTATGAAAAAAGCCGTCCTAAAGTTCCGAGCACTGGCTACGATAAAGCTTTGATTGACGTGATCAATAAGAAAAAAATATCTTCGGTATCCATGTTTGAAATTGAGGATAAGTTTTTTGAAAAGCGTCTTTTGCAAGTTTTTAAAAAACAAGATCTCGAATTAACATCTTGGCCAAGCCCGATGTTCCTTACAACGCGAGATAAATTTCAATCCTACTTAAAGTCATCGAAGCGGCCTTTTATGAAGACCTTTTATGAAGCTCAGCGAAAGCGTTTGCAGATTTTAGTGGATAAAAATGATAAACCTGTTGGTGGCGCCTGGAGCTTCGACACAGAAAATCGCTTAGCGTTACCTAAAAATAAAACAACTCCGCCCCTTCCTTCAATTCAGCCCGACGATAATCTTTTGGAAATCATGGAACTGGTCGAAAAGGAATTTTCAAGTCATCCCGGAAAAGCCAGTGACTTTTGGCTTCCGGTTGATCGAAAACAAGCACGAAAATGGTTGGACACATTTTTAGCCGATCGCCTTTACGATTTTGGTCCTTACGAGGACGCCATTGCGCCTCACTCAGAATTTGTTTTCCATTCGGTCTTAACGCCGTTTATGAATTGCGGATTATTAACGCCGGACGAAGTGGTGCGAACCACTTTGAGTTATGCTGAAAAAAATAAAATTCCGTTGGGATCTTTAGAAGGTTTTATTCGCCAGATTATCGGATGGCGGGAATTCATTCGTGGGATTTATCAAAACTTTAGTGAAAAACAAGAAACCGAAAATTTTTGGAAACATACTCATCAGCTCAACGAAGTTTGGTACACCGCTCAAACTGGGGTTCCCCCGTTAGATGAAACCATCCGGCGCGTGGTCAAGCGGGGGTACGCGCATCACATTGAGCGACTGATGATCGTCGGAAGCCTGATGGTATTGTTAGAGGTTGATCCCAAAGAAGCGCACCGCTGGTTTATGGAGATGTTTATCGATTCGTCGGACTGGGTGATGGGACCGAATGTTTACGGGATGGCCTTATTTTCTGATGGTGGAATCTTTGCGACTAAGCCTTATATTTGCGGATCGAATTACCTCAGAAAAATGGGCGGCTATACCAAAGATGAATGGTGCGATGGTGTAGATGGCCTGTACTGGCAGTTTATTCAAAAGCACGAAAAATTCTTCCTTAAAAACCCGCGACTAGCTATGATGGCTCGTTTGTGCCAAAAGATCCCTAAAGAGCGATGGGTGATTTTAAACAAAGCTGCCTCCCAACTCCGAAAAAGACTAGTCAGCCCGGCCTAACCCTGGGATAATTTAATCATAAAACAATGAGGTAAAATATGAACGTGAATTCTGAAAAATTAAACAAAAAAAAGGCATTTTTAACTTTATGGATTGCAAAATCTTTTATTTTGATCGCTTCCTTATTATCAATGTTCTTTTCGATTTATTTATTTCATTACGTGAAAGACACGCAGCAAGGAATTTTTGTAGGCCTTTGGGTGCCGTCGATTCTGTCCGCTGGAGCTCTGCTGTTCGGAGGTAATAATAATGAGCACTGAAGTTATTTTGGGAGTAGGCCTTGTTATTTTCGGAATCAACATTATTGGAGTCTATATTTTTCTGCGGATTAAATTTAATCAGTGGAACAATTTAGATAAATAAGATGTCAAATAACGGTCCGGTCATCGTTATCGCCGGCGCCAGCGGTTATATTGGTAAAGAAATGATTACCAGCTTGTTGGAAAAATTTCCCACGGCGGAAATTACGGCGCTGTCTCGGTCGCAGCAAAAATCAAACGATGTCCGTGTCACATGGAAAGCTTGCGATTTATTCTCTTTAAAATCCTTAGAGGCCGCGGTTCCAAAAAATGTAGACTATGCCTTGTACCTGGTGCATTCGATGGGTCCCACCGCCCAGTTAGATCAAGGATCTTTCGCCGATTACGATTTGCTTCTAGCTGATAATTTTTCACGTATCATGAAAGAAACCGGATTGAAGCAATTGATTTATCTTGGCGGTCTGATTCCCGATGTACCTAAGCTGTCTTTACATTTGCAAAGTCGACTCGAAGTTGAAGAAACATTTTTTGAACATGCTTTGCCTGTTACAATTTTTCGTGCAGGTTTAATTTTAGGTGAAGCGGGCTCTTCATTTCAAATTTTACTTAAGCTGGTGAAACGCCTTCCCGTGATGATTTGTCCGCAGTGGACTCAAACTCTGACCACTCCAGTTGATTTGAATACCGTGATCGCAAGTTTAACTTCGGCGACTTCCAATTTATCTTTGACCGGAAGAGTTTTCGATTTGGCGGGATGCGCCCCTTTGACCTATATGGAAATGATGAATTTGACCGCGCGACAAGTCGGGCTAAAAAGATTATTTTTAAGCGTGCCTTTTTTCACGCCGACACTTTCACGGTTGTGGGTCAGTCTCATCACGAATTCGTCTAAAGACTTAGTCTATCCTTTGATCGAATCGTTAGAACATCCTATGCTGGCGCGCAAATCTCATCTTTACGCAGATGATCCGATGGGAAAAACCTACGTCGATCTTCTGAAAAAAATTTCTTTGAAATCAAAACCTAGTCCTTCGCTGTTTCGCTTTCGAGTCCAACGAAACACCGTTCGATCAGTTCAGCGCCTTCAGTTACCGCCCGGTCATGATGCCGCGTGGATTAAGAATCAATACATTGATTGGTTACCCAAGTTCTTTGTATCTATTATTGCCGTGACCCAAGATGAAGATAAAATTATTTTTTGGTTTTTTAAAAATAAAATTCGCTTATTAGAACTTAGTTTTAGTAAGGATCGAAGTAACGAAAGTCGTCAACTTCTTTGGGTCAAGTATGGGCTATTGGTTTCAAAAAAAAATGTAGGTCGCTTGGAATTCAGAGTTGTTTTGAACAAAAAATATGTTCTGGCCGCTATTCACGAGTTTAAGCCGGCCCTTCCTTGGTTTATTTATAAATACACGCAAGCTAAGCTTCATCTTTTTGTT
>JACMMZ010000119.1 GCA_014378775.1 Pseudobdellovibrionaceae bacterium | reverse complement strand
TCATTCATCAATCGCTGCGTCTGTTGAACAACTAATATTTCCGGTGTCGTTATAATCGTGATCGCGGTGGCTTCAAGCAAAACAGCCATTTGCATCGGTCCGATTTCGTTTCCTAAATCAACAATGATAAATTTAAAACTTCTAGAAAAATATTCAAGTAACTTTGTTAAGTTATCAGACGGTACGGAAAGAATTTCATCAGGGCCGCGAACTGCACCGACAAATGAAAATCCTGATGGATGCTGAGTCACAATTTGTTGAATAGGCGTCGCATTTAATGATTGAGTGGAATTTGCTAACTCGCGCAAAGTTTTTATTGGCTTTAAACCCGTAATCACATTTTGATCACCAACGCTTTTTGTATCACAGTCGATCAGTAAAACAGGTTGACGTAATTCCATCGCAAACGCAGCCGACAAATTAGCCGCGTAAACGGATTTACCTACCCCACCTTTACCACCAATAACCGCAATGACATGACAATTTGGATTTACAGCCATAATTTGATTCGATCTCCTGGGATTCTTATCGGAACTTTTTGGATTTTCCTTGATTGGTACAAAGGCCTGCAGCTTATTTGCTAGACCTTAGTCAAGCTACTCGCGAAGACGGAATTTCTTTTTAACTTGGTCGACACCCGCGCTGGCCGAGGCTTTGATGATCGGGGTTACGAAAACCACGAAGTTACTACTATTTTTTGCGTACTTCTTACCTGCATTTAAAGTAATGACGGCACCAGCTCCAGTCGGGCCACCAAAGTCCGCATCACGCTTCTTTTTAATGGTCCCCGCAAAAGCTGCGCTTTGACGATCACGGACGCTAATTGTCGTGGATACGTTTGTTGTCGCTTGGCCATTTTCATTAGGATCTTGTAAGGTCACCTTCAAATTTTTCATTTCAATAAGGCCAGAACGTTCAGATTTGATGGTTGGCGTCGTTCTAATGTCTAAGATGGCCACGGCCGTCACCGGCTCCAGTGAACCATTTGCGCCAGGCTTAAACCCCTTATCAATCGTAATTTCTCGACGCAAACTAGCTTCGGATTTGTCTTGGACTAAAATAGACCCAGTATCTAAAACACGAGCGTAACCGTGCTTTTTAGCCCAATTAAGTTTCGGTATCAATCGATCAATAAGATTGGCAATTTCAGTAATCGTTCCACCAGACGGCCCTCTGTTGGCACCTTCAATGGCTGTTAGTCGTGGAGCAAATTCGAAGCTAAAACTTTTTAAGTAACGTTCATTATATTCTACGAAATGCGCGACGATTTGAATCATTTTTGGTGGAGGTTCTACCTTATCTTCAGCTTTTTTGACCGTGATTAAATCAATAATTAAATCTTCGATTTTGCCGCCACTTTTACGACCCACGATTTTAATGTGTTCTGTATCCGGAGCAATTTCTAAAACTAAGTCGGGCATATAAAGGCCAACTAAGTTTTTAATTCGCTCTTTTTCTTCGGCCGAATTAACGACACCTTCTAATTTAAGGTAGTCTCCGACGGCCGTGATAGAAACTTCAGGATTATTGACGTCTCGAGAAATATATTCGGCAATTTTTTTTCTGGCGATCGGACTTAAAGTTACTAAAGATTTAATTTTTTCAACACCGCCACCGCTGCTGTTAATCGTCTTTAACACTTGAGCAATACGAATCAAATCCTTTGGTATCAGCGCAAAGCCATCAAGCAAGATTATGCCATTTACCATTTTAAATTCGATACCTTCGATATCACCCAATAGTGATTTGACCTCGCGTAAGGTTTTTTCGATGTCATCGTTACGAATATCGTAGCGAAGCTCGACCAATAGTTGTCCCGTTTTTTTATTGTGAATGGTTACAATTCCATTACCAATTTTTTTTGGTGAAATTCTAAAGAAGTCCGTGCCTTTAATTCGCTTCATATCGAAAGCATCGACGCGGCCTTTATAAACTAAATCTTTATTGGGAATTAATAGCTCTTCGTCGTGTTCGACGCCAACGATCAAATTCAAGTAACGACGAATACGACGACCATTTGGTTTTTCGCCATCTTCTTCTTGAGTGTTAGCTGTCGTCTCGACTGTTTTTTCTGCAGCGCCAGTACCTGCACCACCCGGAGTGGGGGTTGTAGCAATAGCGGGTTTCAAAGGTGCTTGTTGGGCAAACCCGTGAACTGAAATCATAATTAAAAAAGAGAATAAAATTTTCAGACTCGAACCCACTTTAAAATGGCTTGGTTTATCTACCAGGTCCATTCATAGAGTTTGGCTGAGGCTGACCAGAAAAGCCACTGGACGGGACCAAGGACCGGCTCTGAATACTTTCAACAGACGACGCAGGTAAGCGCGGCATAATTTTTCGATCATGGGGATTACGTAATAAAAAATAAAGGCTACTCGGGTTTGTCGAAACTAGAAAAATAAGATCCTGGGCCTGCATCAAATCCGCTTCAATTGTAATCGAAGTGTACTTCGTATCGCCAGTTAATGTGGTCTGAATTAAATTTTTTCCGGAAGGATCTTTTTCAATTGTGCGTGGCAAGTTATTGTGCACATTGACACCGGTCGCTAATATTACAACGTCTTGCATGAAAACCGAAACTTCGCGCTTTTGACTGATCCCTTTTCCCGAGTCGATCAATGCCATAATGTCCACGCGATCGCCAGGTCGAATCAAGCGCGCATTCGCACGATCATCGCTAATCGGAATCGTAACGGCCCGTTTATTCGGCGACACTTGAATCGCCATCCCAGTTTCGGGACCGGGTTCAAGAACTTTATTTTTCGTAATACTTTGCCCTTTTTTAATGGGAATCGCGGCCACGCCACCAACGATATCCGGAATACTGGTGTAGGCATCGGGCTCAACGTCTGCTTTATTTTTTTCAACGTATTCAAGAACATTATCGTAGATCGAATCCATTTCGCGAATATCTTCACGAGCAATAACAACTTTAACTTTTTCGCCAACAGCTTTTTCTAAATCGGCTTTTTTCTCTTGAGAATAAGAATACAACATAAACGTGGCAAAGACGCCGGCACCGATCGATATCCATAAATTTCGAGATTCATTGGGACCCATTTTTACCTCTGTAACGAAGATCTAGTTCGTTTATTTACAATCGGCATTTAAGCAGATTCCATAAACAGTCTTGATCCATATTCTAGGCGTTTGGACAGCATCACTAGCCGTAGGTGCAGTCTTCGACTTCATAAACCAGATTTTAGAATTATCAGGATTTGAAGAATAACTGTGATCACTTTCTGAGCCTGCAACTGTTCCCTTACCATCGTGAATGGAACTTAAGTTACGTTTGTTGTCCGATTCTTTGTAGTTGAACGTAATCCCGCGAACGGTAACGGGCCATTTTTTTCCGTTAAAAGTATTATCACCATCATCTTCGCCACCATCTTGAATAGTTCCGTGAACTCGATTATTTGCCTTAGCGTAATGAACGACTCCGCCTCCGGGGCGAAAATAAGTAAGGTTTGAACGAAAACGAAATGTTTCAAGCGAGTAATTGTAGGAGCCAATTGAGTTTAAAATTCCTGAATGGACAGATCCAAAAAATCCAAGCGAAAAATTAAAAACGACCACGATCATAATTAAAACCGGAATGGATTCTATAATCGCCATACCTGTTTCAGATTTCTTGTACTTTTTAAAATGAATTTTTTCGGCATTAATGGATTTCATTAGCAACCATTGTCTTCCATTGGAAGATAACTGGAAGCTCCATCGATGTTTTTAATGCTTTGGATATGGACATCTTTAATTTGTTGAAAAGATTCGCCCGATATCTTTTGAATGCCTTCATTGAATCTTTTTCCAACTTCGAAAAAGCCCTGACATTCGGTTTGACTGGGATGCCTTAAAATAAACGCTCGAATCGGAAATTTAAAATTGTCACGCTTGTCCGCCGCCAGAACGGGACCAAGCAGTGGTAATTTAACACCTTTAAGAATTTTAAAATCGAGATAAGCTCGTGCGCCGATCCAAGGTTGCCGGATTTGCTGTTGGCCATCGCGATTATCTTTGTCGTTTTCAAGTTTTGCAACGAAGTCTGGATCTTTTTTAGCTAAATCGTCAACCATGGGGTCATCTAATACAAACCAAGGAGAAGGATTGTTGCTGCCTGTTAGTAAAGGAAATTTGTCGGACAAGTTTTTAAACTTAATGAGCGCTTGCACTTTGGCAGTTGGCTCATCTACATTCGCCGCAGAATAATTTCTTGCCGTGGACCAAACGATGTATTGCGAAATTTCGACGACGGCTAAGGAAAAAGTAAGAAGAAAAACTAACATACCGCAACCGATGACTAGGACGAACGAGAAAATAAAATCTGCTGCGATAAATCCAGACTGACTATGAGAATGAGTTTTTGCGTAAGGTGTTTTCAATTTGGATTTGAACTCACTGATCGGTGGATAGAGTTAGGATGGCACTTTGCTTTCCGTGGTGCTGCGCCAGAGCGGCCTTGGCCACGGCATTCTTCATTCCAAGTTCCGTAGCCCGCCATGCGACCGACACGTTCCATCGGAGCAGAAACAAATTTCTGCATCATCTGAGTCGAGCGAACTGTTCTGGTAAGAACTAAAAAAGCGCCAAGAAGTACGGTGATTAAAAGGACAGCCTCGATAGCAAGCTGACCTTTCTGATTTGAAAGAATATTTTTTAATTTGTAATTACGGCGCTGTCCAGGGTACTCGGTTTTCATCAGATGCTCCGCCCGGATACGGGGCAAACCCTGATCCAGTTGCAATTTGTGTTTCTACGCGAGCTGCCAGTCGAACGCCGCCTTTTTCAAAAGCCATTTTAGGGGCTTTGATTAAGGCCGACATGAATACCACGCCGCCCATAACTAGTAAGAGCACATATTCGATTGTCATAATATTTCCTACTTTTCGTCGCCTGTAAAATCTTGGATGCTCGTGCCAGCTGAGCCAATCTTTGATTTCACAGCAGCTAGTATTTGTGTTTTAAAAATTCCCATTACCGCAACGATAACAACAAGTAACAGAATATACTCTGTCGCTCCTTGACCGGCGTTGCTCTTTAAAAGATTTTTTCTTAGGCGTGTACGTAAGTTTGATAAAAATTGCATAATGGATTTCCCCTTGATGGACATCCTATCGTCACAATCTAAGACTTTCTAAAGAGCCTGCTGATAATTTTCAAAATTTTTAATGGAATTTAACTTTCAAAAATCGTCTTAAATTGAGACTTCCTGGACAAGAAGACTGTCTCACC
>JACMMZ010000118.1 GCA_014378775.1 Pseudobdellovibrionaceae bacterium | reverse complement strand
CGAAGGTTTACCACGATCTTTCGTAGTTGAATTGGCGCGGCATCCGAATTACATGCTGGTTCAAAAACAAATTAACAATTACGAAGATGAAAATTCACGTTTTAATAAAATAACGGTGGATCTTATTCGTAACGAACGCACTGCTCGTCTCGAAATGTTAAAAGCTAAAAATGCTTACACGGCAGCCAAAAATCAAAAGAAAACAAGCTCCGATGTACAAGCGGCCGAGAAGAAATACTTAGCGCTGGGAACCGAGCATGCTATCTACGCGAAAGCTCGCGATGGCATCAAAAAAATGCGTGAAGCGGCTGTCGAGCGTTTAGTTTTAGAGAAAAAGACTTTAGTAACAAAAGCGTCGCTGAACTTGAAAGCCCGCTACACTCAGTTTGCTTCGGTCCTCGAAAACTTGATCGATCAAAACGAAGTTTTATCTTATGAGATTTATTCTGGTGCTGGAGAGCATATTCGTTATCAAATGGCTGGCGGAGAGGCTCAGGAAAAAGAAACGCGCAACCTAGCGGCCGAAAAAAGTAAAAACGGCTATGAGTGGAAATTTAAAGAAGAAGTTTGGGATGATGAAATTGGGCATTTCCGTTCGTCTTTAAAAAATGTTTGTCCAAAGGATGAAGAAAGCGCTGATCAGAACGATGTGACTCCTGAAAGAAAAACGGCCGGTATCTTGAAGTCTGGTTCGAATTAATTTAATTATTTAAAAAAGGAATGTTTATGAAGAATTTATTTTTTGCCACTTTAGTCTCTACTACTCTTGCTAGCCTGGCTTTTGCTGAACCTTATCAAGTTCAACAGGGTTTAGATAAAATCAAAACAAATTTTGAAAATTCAAAAGCCAATAAAAATGAATACGATAAAAATCTAAATATCGTAAATACCAACATCACCGAAATCTCAAAAGCGAAAGCTGCAGTCATCAAGCAAAAAAATGACGTCGGTACGGAAATTGTGAAGAACAATGAATCTTTGAAAAAAGTTCTGGTTCAAGAAAAAGAGATTCAAGCCTACATTAAAGCTGAAGAAGACAAAGTAGCCGCTGAATCGAAACAAGTGGAACAACTTGAAGGTTTAATCGCTCAGATTAAAAAGAACCGAGAACAACGGGCTAATATTATCGCAAACTACCAAGAACAATTAAGAACAGCAACGGATGAAAAAGTGGCATGGAAAGCTCGCGAAGGCGAACTACGAACTCAAGAAGGTGAAACAATTAAAGTCATTCGTGGAGTCGCCTCGGAAGAAGCCAGCTGGACGAATCGCAAAAAAGGTTATGAGATCGAAGTTAAGCGTTGGTCAGCAGAGGCTGAAAAACAGCAAAAAATATTTGATACTTACCAAGGTTTAAAAGAAGAAAAATAATGAAGTATTTCGCACTGGCTTTGCCGGCCCTGATATTATCTTGCGCTTCCACTCAAAGTGGCTCGCGCCGTATTGCCAGTCTCGAACAAATTGAAATGGCGCGCGAATATGAGGAAGCTTACGAAACCGCGCAGGCCTATTCGATTTATAACAATGAACCGCGTATTTGTCAGTTCACGTCGCAAATATCAAAGGCCCTTCCAGCACTTCATAAAACCGTTATTCTGACTTTCGATGACGGTCCTTCCGAAAGAAATACCCCTGAAGTTTTAAGAATTCTTAAGGCCTACAATATTAAAGCAACTTTTTTTATGAAAGGTCGTCACGCTGAAAACCTTTCCCAAATCGTTCAGCAAGTTGTCACTGAAGGCCATCTGGTTGCGAATCATTCCTACACGCATCCGATTTTTCCGAAGCTGTCTGTGGAAGAGCAGGACTATGAAATTAAAACTGGCGATGAAGTCCTGGCGGCTTATATGAAAAATATGCCATTAAAACTCTTCAGATTTCCTTACGGGTCGTCAACTTGTCATGCTATCAATTTCGTCGTGAGCGGCGTTGGGTATGAAGGATCTTTAGGTTGGCATGTAGATTCCTGTGACTGGGCCTACCAAGCCACAGGAACCGTAACCAGTGAAAAAGCCATTAAAAACTGTCTCATAAAAACCGAAAATCTTTCAAATTTTCAAGCTCACGTGATGGATCAAGTCCGCAAAAATAACGGCGGAATCATCCTTATGCACGAAACCAACGATCAAACCGTAACTCACTTAGAGGATGTGATTAAATCTTTGATTCAAGAAGGTTTCCGCTTTACCAATATGAATAATCCTATGATGCGTCAATACATCAAGCGCACGGTGGTTCCTCCACCCGTTTTAAATAAATAAACTTATTTTTTTACTCGCGCGAGTCGAGACTGAATTTTACTTAAGACTTCGTGAATAAAATCCACTTTTAAAAAATGGCAGGCCACAATAAACATGGCTGCGGCGGCCATCAGGGTTAAAATTAAATTAAAACCCACCCCGTAATTATTTGCAGGAAATGATCCTTCCATCAAATAATAAATTTGCGTGATTCCAAAAACCGAAGCGCCAATCAAAATAAATTTAATCACATTTTTTGTATACTGTTTGTAATTAAATTTATGGATAAATTTGCTGTAAAGAACCAACAACATTAGCATATTAATACCCGCGGTGGTCATAGTGGACATCATCAGCCCGTGGACTTGGTATTTTGACATGAGATAAGGCGCTAAGAAAATGTGAATCAAAAAACATCCGCCAGATATCACGGCCGGTAACCAGGTATTTTTCACCGCATAGTAGGCCGGAGTTAAAACCCTTACGCCACTGGCAAAAATCAAAATCCAACAGTATGTTTTTAAAATTTCAGAAGCGATGATAACGTCATTCAGACTAAAATGACCGCGCCCGAACAATAATTGAACAATCGGCTGCGCCAGAGAATACAAACCGCAAGCGGCGGCAATCGAAATGAGTAAATTGAGTTCTAAGTATTTTCGCGACTCTTCGGAAAAAACTTCGCGAGAGTT